>JANQEB010000120.1 GCA_028278605.1 Candidatus Gastranaerophilales bacterium | reverse complement strand
TTATTACATAAATAATATTATCGGTTATTTTTTAGATCATTATAAAACTAAAAAATGAACATAATTTATCCGACTAAATTTACTTAACTATGCAGTAGTCTAATAATAAGGAGTAAATAAAATGTCCCTGTCAGATATTTTAGCTCTTAGCGGTGTTTTATTAATTGCAGGCTCGCTGCTATACTGGATGTACAAATCAAATAAATCAGATATTCATCATACCAGTTAATATGTATTAATTAAATTCTCACAACCTGTATAGCCTGCCTGTGGGTTAAATACGGAAGATGTTCCTGTGTAATCATTTCCCCCGGAACCAGAACAGGAATTCCCGGCGGGCAAACCGCTATTACCTCGGCAGAAATCCTGCCAATGCTTTCTTCGGTCTTTACTTCTTCTTTCCGGGAAATATATGCTTTTCTTGGAGTGCATACAATTTCCGGCACGTGAAAGGGCATGTACTTTGTTTTTTCAAGATGTGTAATATCTGAATAGTTGTTTTTTGCAATACTTTGTATGCTTTCGCAGAAGTAATAAAGCTCTTCAGCAGTATTTCCAATGTTAGAAAGAGCCAGAACCCCCTCATCAGTAGCTGATTCAATCTCTATGTTATACTCAATTTCAAGTATACTTTGAAGTCTCTTGCCGCCCAGGCCGTCAACCGTAATGTAAATCTTGGTATTATCAATATTTATGCCGTTATCAATTGACAAACAGTTAACACCCTGTGTCTGGTTAAGGATTTCCCTGACTGCTTCAGCGTTTTTTATCGCATAATCAAGCCTTTGCATGCCGTACTCAGAAGAAAGATAGGCCCTGGCTGCATCAAGACTGGCAAGAAGTGTATATGAAGGGCTTGTAGATTGAAGTATTCCAAGGTTTGCTTCTGCTTCTTCGGGGTTAATCCGGCTATCCCCGGCTATATGCAAGACAGAGCTCTGAGAAAAACTTCCCCCTGTCTTATGAAGCGAATGCACAACAGCATCAGCGCCGCATTCCAAGGCGGATAACGGCAGTTTATCACTGAATTTCCACAGGCAACCATGGGCTTCATCAACAATCAGGGGCACGTTTTTTTGTTTACAGATAGCTGCTATCTTTTCTATATCGCTAACCACGCCTTCATATGTGGGGTTTGTAATCCACACAGCTGAAACTTCATCATTATCATCAAGGAGCCTCTTTATCTCATCCGGGTCAACCTGCCCCCAGATCCCCCATTTATCCAACCACTCAGGCACAACCCAGACAGGATTTGCCCCGGTAAAAGTCAGTCCGCCAATTACTGACCTGTGGCAGTTTCTTCCTATGATGATTTTTTTGTTATCCTTAGCCATTGTAAGAGCAAGCGCCATGTTTCCTACAGAAGAGCCGTTAATCAGGAAAAACGACTTTTGAACACCGTATAGCTCTGCCATTAACTCCTGAGCCCTTGCAACAGGCCCGTCAGCAGGATAAAGCTTGCCCAGTCCGCTAAATTCGTCTGTTGTATCAAGGTTAATTATTTTTTCGCCAAAGATTTCTTTAAATCTGGGCAAAACACCTTCTCCCCTGGCATGACCCGGTATGTGCAACGGTATAGAAGGGTTCAGCAAGGTTTTTTCAATGGCATCAAGGATGGGAGTTTCTATATTAGCTAAATCCCCGGATGAACCTTCACTCTGGCCAGGAATAAGGTTTTCTCCAATCCCGGAAGGCGTTATTAAGTTTTTATCCTGGTTTTTCACCCGTTAAGCCCCTTTGAGTTTACTTAAAAAGTAATAAGTCCCGGCTGGTTTTTTCCGTAGTATTTTTATACAGTGTTAAAATTTTTAATGCAAGAAATTTTTTGCTTAGCGGCAAAATTTTCAAATATATGCAAAAAACCTCTATATAAAAACGATCACCATGCATGGTGATCGTTTCTTTAAAAATAAATCCTCTTTGCCTAACTATTGACCGGTTCTGGTACCTTAAATTCCTCTTCCTTTTCTTTCAGGTTCAGTTTATTATAAATTTCTTTTAATTTTTCTACTACAAATTTAGGGTCATTAATCGCCCATAGCATTGCCTTACCTGCTTCGTCCGGGGAAATAACACCGTTATAAACGTCTATGCAGTCCTGGAAGATAAGCCAGGCAAGAAATTTGCCCTTTGTTATTTTGCCGTTCGGATTAATCTGGTCGATTAAATTGCCGCAAGGCCCGGCTTCTCCAACAGTAATTGCGCCATCATTATCTGTATCTAATGAATTAATGTAAATACTTGCAAATGCCAACCCGTATTCTAAATCCATTTTGCCTGTTTCTTCGTTAATCTCTGTATAAGGAATATAAGATTTTGCTAAAATTTCTAAAGCTGAATTTTTAATTGCGTTTTCCGGTGATAATTCACCTTTAAGAAATTTTGTTGAATTTTTTTCTGCGATTTTTTTACCTTCGCGGATATATTTAATAACATTAGCTGCCGCGTTTGCGCCTCTGCCTTCAGATGTATCTGCGTCGTACTCTCCAAATAAATTGTTGATTAATAACATACCTTAATTCTCCTCTTATAAATTCAGTCCGGTTGTTTTTACTTTACTCTTTACCTCTATATTTTTATAAAAACAGCTATAGGAAAATTATTGTTAGATATAGTATATATAAGTTTTATTTGCAGGTTGTCAAATCGCTTTTATGGCAGTCATTTCCGCCTGTGAGTAAAAGTTGGTATTTTTCTGCAATTTTTTTAATTTTTTTTATACAGTGAAATTTAACAATTTTGCGGTGCCTTACGTACGGGTAATAAAGCTCTAATCCGTCCAGTCCGTAAGAAACTAATTCCCGGACCATTTTTTCTATGTTTAAACTCCAGCAGCATGCCGGATGAGCAAGAACCGCGATTCCGCCTGCATTTTTAATAGTTTTTATCACGTCAGGGGCTTTTCTGGAAGAGAAGATCCTTATAAGGTCAAAACGTGTTTCACTGCGTGTTTTTGCGCATATGTCGAGCAATTCCTTGTTTTTAACGTCTATTGCATAGCCAAGTATGTGCATAAAATCAGTCCTATACCAGCAATCAAACTCGACTCCGGTTATTAAGTTCAGTCCGTTTAAATTTTCAGGGCCTATGTGCTTATACGCCTCAACAGTGTTATGGTCAGTAATTGAAATGTACTCAAGCCCTGCTTCCCGGGCTTTTTTTACAATTTCTTTGGGGCTAAGCAGCCCGTCAGAAAAATTACTGTGAATATGCAGGTTTACCCTGGAAAAATAGTCGCTCCGGCTAAAGCCGGAAATGGTTTCTTTGATTGAACTCATAAGGGTTTATAAAAACCTGCCTCTTAATAAAATTACTTATTTTAAAAATTTTTGACTCATCTTTAATAAGTTTAAGGTATTATGAAAAAAAAGTTGAAATTATGTGTAAAATTTTGTAAACAAAGTATAGTTTTGATATCAAGTATTATTTTTAGAAGCTTTTAAATAGTAGGTAAAAGAGAACAAATCAAAAAAAGGAAAATAAAAATGGTTGAAAGTTCAGCATTGAATTGTGGTCCGCTAAGACCGGTTATAACCAGGACAAAATTATCCTTTGGTTCTGATAATAACCCTCAGCCAGAAGAAGAATATACAGAAGATGCAGGTAATGATTCTTTTGATAAAAAAGCAGGATACGACTGTGAGGGAGCAGATTGTTCGGCAAGCCAGGCTAATACCGGACAAACTGAAAAAAGTAAGCCTGTGAGGCTTGCGGGAAAACTCTATGAAGGCTTTGTTTCTCCTATTAAGACACTTATTGAGAACCCGGCCCTGTTAGGAGCTACAGTTGCAGGCGGATTTGCAATCAAAGCCCTGGTTGATAAATTCTCAAAAGTAGGTGTTCTTGCTCTAACAGCAACTTCCGGTATTGCAGCTTTTAATATAGGTAAAGGTACGTTTATTGCCGCTACTGCTGAAAATGACAGCGAGCAGGAAAAAGGGATGTATAACATAGGTCAGGGGTTATCTTACGGGGTCATGGCTGTTTTACCCGCAAAACCCGTGGCAATCAAAGCTGAAGTCCCCGGAGTTACAGCCCAGACTAACTCGTTTGAAGCGCTTGGCAGGTGTATATGGGAATCACCTAAAATTGTCTATAATATTGTAAAGGCGCTGGGTAATAAAGGAGAAGGCCTTGCTTCCGCACTGGGAGCAACTACAGTAACTACAGGTACTGAACTTTCAACTTCTTCTGATAGCGGCATAGATCCATCTGATCTTGTTGGTGGTGGTGATGGGACTGATACAAGTAATTTAGACCCTGCTGATAAAGCAGCCTTAGATGGTGTTTTAGAGGGTACACCAGAGGGGGTTAGAAGAACCGTAGAAACTTTAGGTGGAATGTCCAGAGATCCATCTTCAGCAGCAGCTTTGGCAGCTCAGGGGGGAAATGATAAAGAGTAATTAATTCCTGATAATCCAATAATCTTAAACCGGTCAGTATTATACATATAAGTACTTGACCGGTTTTTTTTGAGGTATATCATGAGTTCACTATTAGATTAATTTGTCATTTTGAACTTGTTTCAGAACCTCAACATTTATTTTTTTATAATTAACGGTAAAGCAATATGGATTCTGCGGAAAATAAAAATAACCACAATGACCTCTATAACCCCAGGTTTGAGAAAATCGGTTATATCCAGGTCTATACAGGAAATGGAAAAGGTAAAACTACCGCATCTCTTGGTTTAACAATGAGAGCGATCGGCCGTGGCTGGAAAGTGCTTATTGTAATGTTCACAAAAGGAGGGGAACACTACGGGGAACTCCTTTCCTTCAGAGAACTCAGCCCGGAAATCAAAAAACGTCTTACTATAGAGCAGGCCGGCCTTGACAGGATCGTGTACTCAAACAACCTTGAAAAAGAAGATAGGGAGGCAGTTAAAAAAGGTTGGGAGCTGGCTAAAAAAGCCGCAAAGTCAGGAGAATACGACTTAATCATACTGGATGAGGCTAATATTGCCATAGAACTTGAATTAATCCGGCTTGAGGAAATGATTGATTTTCTTAAGAACAAGCCTCAGTATCTTGAAATTGTGCTAACAGGCAGGCACGCCCATCCTGAGATCATCAAGGTTGCGCACCTGGTCTCTGAGATCCAGCCGCTAAAGCATTACTGGGATGTAGGCGTTACCGCAAGACAGGGTATTGAGTATTAGGCTGCAGGCCAACTCTCTGTTTAATATTCAGGCATTTCCGGCATATTCTTTAAATATGATAAAAATGCTATACTGAAGCTCTGATTAAGCTGAAATAGTGAGCGAAATATATGGTTAAAGGCAAGAACTTATGGCCGCCGGGCTTATTTTTTACGGGACTCATTTTTACCTGCGCAGGACTTGCGGTTGTGTATTACCTGGGTAAAGATATAAACTTTAGCTGCAGCAGAGCGGCTGACAGGTGTTTAATCCAGAAAACCAACGTATTTGGCGATATAGAAGCCTTTGAAGAGATCGAACTAAGAAAACTCGCCGGAGCTGAAGTTATTGAAACAAGGGATTCTGACGGTGATTATATATATAAGGTTGTGCTTATAACTAACCGGGGAAGAGTTCCTCTTTCTAATATGTCATCAAGTGAGTGCCGCTCTTACCGCAAAACAGCAGATAAAATCAATAATTACGTGGCTTCCGATGAAGAGAGGTTAGATATAGAGCACTCCGGCAGCTTTATGAAGATTATAGGCTTTGTATTTGCCGGGTTAGGCGGTTTAATGCTGTTAGGCTCATTTGCCGGGCTGTTCAAGCCTGGGCTTCTTTTGTTTGCTATGCCGGCCGGGAAAAAATAGTTTAATACTTTTAAATTGACTTGAGTTGCTAATTAGCCAAAAACCAGGATATGACTATGCAACATTTGCCAAAAAATTATAGAGAATCGAAAAGAGGCGGAGCCTCTTTTCCACCTATAGGGTGGTTGTGGGTGGGTTTTGGCAAATGTTGCATACATGCAATTAGCAACTCGAGTAAATTGAAAAATAAAAGGGCTAACACCTTTCATGATTCGGGTTAAATACCCTGAATCGCTAAATGGACAGGAGATTTGAGTTAAATATTAAAAATTGTATTTTTCCCGTATAATATTAATACTTCTTAACACCCCCGTGAAAGTGAATTCATATGGCAGTCCAGTTTAAAGTTCCTCATAAAACCTTTTCAACCTCAATCAGGGAAGTTGACCTTAACGGCGTAAAAACCGGCGGGGAAAACTCTCTTCTGTTTATGCATGAAGAAACAAAAAGTTGCTTAAAACCCCTTGTTGCCTGTGAAATCTTAACACAGGCCCCGGCTAACCACCCCGGTCTCTTAAAACAGGCCTGGGGGGAAAAAATTTACGATGTTGCAGAGTGCGTAAAATTCGCTGAAATTCAAGGTTTTGACCTGCTTTGCATAAGGTTTAATATTGAAGAGGAAAATGAAATCCCAAAAAGTACGGCACAGCTTAAAAAAATCCTTTCTGTAACCCAATTGCCGCTTATATTAACCGGTTCTTTCAAACGGGAACTTGATGTAAAGCTGCTTACCGCCCTGTCAGAAACCGCTGACAGAAAATGTACCATAGGGGTTGTAGAAGAGGAGAATTACAAGGAAATCGCCCCGGTCATAAGAGATTGCGGGCATAACACAATTGCGAGGACGCCAATTGATATTAATCTGACCAAGCAGTTAAACATTTTGCTTACAGAAATGGACTTTGAGCCTGACAGGATCCTGATTGACCCTAATACAGGGGGGCTTGGCTATGGCCTTGATTACGCTTACAGCATAATAGAGAGGATTAAACTTGCCGCGCTTAACGGTGATACGATGTTGAATATGCCGGTAATAACCTTTGTAGGCGAAGAAGCATGGAAAACCAAGGAAGCAAAATCAACTGCTGTTCCTGAGCAGTGGGGGGACTTTACTGCAAGAGCGCTTGCCTGGGAGTGCATAACCGCAAGTTCTATGCTGGTTTCCGGTTCAAATATCGTAGTTATGAGGCACCCGGATGCGATCAGGTATATTAACACATTTATAAAAAATACTTATAAGACAAGATAGGCCGTGTTCATAAGCAAACTAAAGCTATATAAAAGCTATATAAAAGAACTTTTGCTCTTTTCACTGCCTATAATAATGGGAAATATAGGCCATATTTTGATTGGGGCAGGCGATGTTTTTATAGCTGCAAAACACGGCAGTAATACAATCGAAGCTATAAGCATTGCAACTTCAATTTCCATGAGCATTTTTATTGTGGGAATCGGCCTTATAGCAAGTGTTTCCCCGGTACTTGCAAACTACAGGGGCGAAAGAAAACCAACAAAAAAATTTTTTATGGTCAGCGTAAATTATTCACTTGTCCTGGCGTTAGTTTTTTGCCTGTTAAGTCTTTGCAGCGTTTTTTTTATCAGTAAAATCGGCTTTGAGCCTCATCTTGTGCCTTTAGTCGAAGAATATATTGCCATAACAGCGTTTTCACTATTTGGCGCATATCTTCACTTTGGGCTCAAGGAATTTTTACAGTCATATGAAATTGTATTTTTGCCTAATATAATCTCTATAATTGCAATTTTCGTTAACATACTGCTAAATGTTTTTCTGGTTTTTGGTGTTTGGATTTTCCCTGAGCTGGGAATCAAGGGGCTTGCCATTTCCAGCTTAATTGTGCGCTCTTTCATGGGGATCACGCTTTTCTTATACTGCTTAAGGTTCATGCGGGGCAGCCTGAATATTGATAAATCATACATAATCCAGCTTGTAAAAATCGGGTACCCTATTTCAATAGGCTTATTATTTGAGTTTCTGGGGTTTAATATAATAACAATAATTGTCGGCAGAATTTCCGGGGTATTTGCGGCTGCTCACAGCATAGTCCTGACGCTTGCGAGTATTACGTTTATGGTCCCGCTGGCAATCTCAAACGCTATGGCGGTTAAAGTCGGTTATGAAAACGGAGCAAGAGACTATATTAAGCTAAAGCGTTATTCCTTTGCGGGAAGTGTGATTGCCTTTGTTTTTATGGTAATTGCAGGGGGCCTGTTCTTTGCGGTTCCGGAGTTTTTCATCAGTATATTTACTTCCAGCAAAGACCTTTTAACTGTATGTGTCCCGCTTATGTATGTTGCTGCGCTGTTTCAGATATTTGACGGACTACAGGTTGCCCTTGGAGGAATACTAAAAGGCTTAAAAATGACACAAATTGTTACTATAGCAATGTTTTCCGGCTACTGGATTATAGGCATCCCTTTAGGAAGCTTACTGGCATTCGGGTTTGGCCTTAACCTGCTCGGTTATTGGATTGGGCTTGCGCTGGCGTTATTCTGCATAAGCATGTATATGCTTATAATACTGAACAGGAAATTTGCGGTTTTGAAAAAAACTTACTTAACCCCAATGACGGGTTAGCTAAAAGTGAATTATAGCTTAGTATAATTTTCAAAATTTTTCAAAAATCTATATGGAATTGTTAAGCGCGAAGATTGTGTGATTAAAGTCAAGAACATAAAGCAAATTTTTCCTTTTGTTTTTGAGCCCAGTCAACCTGAAAAGGTTGACTGTTTCGTAATATACCAATGCAAATAGCGAGTAATTTTCTCATAACAGCAACCAGGGCAACCATTTTAGGTTTCCCTTTGCTAATTAACCT
>JANQEB010000119.1 GCA_028278605.1 Candidatus Gastranaerophilales bacterium | reverse complement strand
TTATTACATAAATAATATTATCGGTTATTTTTTAGATCATTATAAAACTAAAAAATGAACATAATTTATCCGACTAAATTTACTTAACTATGCAGTAGTTACAGTTAAAGAGGAATTATAAAATTAAACGTGGTCCCTTTCTGGAATTCGCTCTCAAACCATATATGCCCGTTATGAGCTTCCAACAACTGCTTTGCGATCGGAAGGCCAAGACCGGTTCCGCCTACTGTCCTGCTTAAAGAACTTTCTATCTGCTGGAATTTATCAAATACCTTTGGTACATCCTCTTCTTTTATGCCAATCCCTGTATCTTCGATGCTTACCTTGATATATTCACCCTCAAGAATCAGGTTTTCAGGGTTTTTATCTTCTTTGACAGCTAAAATCTTTGATTTATCAACGGAATCAGTATGGATTTTTTCTGCTTTTATATGAATTTTCCCCCTGTCAGGAGTGAACTTTAATGCGTTTAAAACCAGGTTAGACAGGATTTGCTCGATTTTTCCCGAGTCTGCTTTTACTATAAATTCCTCGGAGCGGGCTTGCATAGTCAGCTCAATGTTTTTCTTTTTTGCTACAGGATCAAATGAAGAATGCACAAACCTCAGCGTCTCAACAATATTGTACGGTTCAAACCTGTATTCCATTTTTCCGGCTTCGATCTTGGACAGGTCAAGCAGGTCATTGACAATTACTGATAACCTGTCCAGGTTTCTCTTTGCCAGGTTGAGAAAATTCTCCTGTGTCGGGCTAATTTCCCCCATACGGCGGGAAATCATCATATCCAGCGAGTTTTTTATTGAGGTTATAGGAGTTCTAAGCTCGTGAGAAACTATTGAGATAAATTCTGACTTCATTTTTTCCAGTTTTTCAAGTTTGATATTGGTCTTTTTTATCTCCTCATAGTAAAGCGCGCTTTCAAGAGGCAGTGAGACCTGCTTTACAACTGTCTGAAAGCAGGTTGAGTCTTCACCGGTGAATTCGTCCTGGCGGATAATTTCCACTGTGCCAAAAAACTGGTCAGACGTGCTTATCGGAGCAAAAAGCCTGTCCCATACCAGTGTATTAAGGTCAAGCAGCCCGTCTTCTTCCTTAAAATTGTTTACAATCTTTATATTGCTGATAGAAAGGTCAAAAGGCAGCTCATTATTTTCAAAGAGGTTTTTATATCCTATTAGAGCCCTTAATTTTAGCGCTTCTTCAAGTTTTGGGGCGATAGGGTATTGTGAATGCACTACTAAAGAAGCATCTTCCGGCTCATTAATAATCAGGGCAAGGCATATAGAGAAATTTAAACTTTTTTCCAGCCCTGTGTTCATAATGTCAATGAGTTTTGTTTTATCAAGGGTCCCGGCAAGCTGAGAGCTTGTGCTGTAAAGAACATTTAGCTGGTACAGGCTTTTTGCCAGCTCGCTATTGTTTGTATATAAGATATCAAGGAGCTTTTTGATTCTCAAATGGGCATTAACAGTTGCTATCAGGATGTTTTCATTGAAAGGTTTTGTAATATAGCCGTCTGCACCGACCAGGATGTCCTCTGAGGAAGAGTCGCTTGAAGTTAAAAGGATTATCTGGGTGTCATTCGTTGAATTCCTGAGCTTGAGGTTCTTGCATATGCTGGAAATATTGATTTGTTTGCAGGAAGTGTCAATAATAGCAAGGTCAGGAGATATTTCATCCGCTTTTTTAACCGAGTCTTCCTCATTAAAAGCTGATTCGATTTCATAACCGACCCCTGAGAGCAAGTCAATCAGGTCTTGTTCTATATTTTCTTCCGGGCAAATAATTAAAATCTTTGACATGTTTAAAATTCTAATACATATTTAATTTTATTTTATCAATTAGAAGTTTTTATTTAAAATTATTTTATATACCGCTCCCAAATTCAAACTCATTCTGGTGTATAGTTAAGTTAATTTAACAGAGCACCAGTATAAACCTAAATAAGGAACATAGCATGTCTTATAGAAAAGAAACAGATTCTCTTGGCAGTATGGAAATTTTGCAGGATGCTTACTGGGGAATCCATACCTGTCGGGCAAAACAAAATTTTAATATCTCACAATATAAAATCCACAGTATTTTTATAAAATCATTTGGTCTTGTAAAGCTGGCCTGTGCGCTTTCCGTAAAAGAACTCGGGCTTTGGGAGGAAAACAAGGCAAAAGCAATTATTGAAGCCTGTGAAGAGTTGTCAAAAGGAAAGCTTAATGATCATATAATAGTCGACCCTATTCAGGGAGGGGCAGGGACTTCTCTTAATATGAACGTTAACGAGGTTATAGCTAACAGAGCGCTTGAACTATACGGCAAAAATAAAGGCCGGTATGAATTTATCGACCCAATAGAAGACATAAACAAGTTTCAGTCAACTAATGATGTATATCCGACAGCATTAAAAACAGCGTCAATATTTCTTTTAAGGGAACTTGAAAAAGAGCTTACCTCTCTTCAGGAGAGTTTCCAGGTAAAGGAAAAGGAATTTGCCGATATTGTAAAAATCGGCAGGACTCAGCTTATGGACGCGGTTCTGATTACGCTGGGAAAGGAATTTTCCGCTTATGCAGAGGCAATTTCACGTGATAGATGGAGAATTTACAAGTGTGAAGAACGTTTAAGAGTGGTTAACCTGGGCGGGACAGCTGTTGGGACAGGACTTACAGCCCAAAGGAAGTACATATTCAGCGTGATTGATAAACTCCGTGATTTAACAGGAATAGGGCTTGCCAGAGCCGAAAACCCGGTTGAAAACACCCAGAACCTTGATGTGTTCAGCGAAGTTAGCGGCATATTAAAAGCCCATGCAACTAACCTTATCAAGATTTCAAATGACCTGCGGCTTATGAATTCAGGCCCGACAGCGGGCTTATCAGAAATATTCCTGCCTGCTGTGCAGGTGGGCTCTTCTGTAATGCCGGGCAAGGTTAATCCTGTTATCCCTGAACTGGCGGCGCAGGTTGGGACCAGGGTACTCGGAAATGACCTGGTAATTAACCAGTGCGTTGCAGGCGGGCAATTTGAGCTTAATCATAACCTGCCGTTGATTGCTTTTTCTTTTCTTGAAACCCTGGAATTATTGATTAATACCGATAGAACCCTTAAAGAGCGTTGTGTTGACGGAATAAAGCCAAATTTAAAAAACCTGAACCGCTATGTAGAAACAAGTTATGCTACTTTGACCGCTCTTTTGCCTGAATTGGGGTATAACCAGATATCTTATCTTGCTAAAGAGATTGCAAAAAGTGATCTTTCGCTTAAAGAATTCTTGATTAGCAACAATTATATTGATGAAAACAAGTTTAATGAGCTGACTTCATCGGAGGCAGTGCTTGCTCTGGGACATATAAAGCCAATCAATTAACCTGAGGGATTTTAAGAAAATTTCAAAAAATACAATTAGCAATTCGCGTTACTTAGCACCCTACTGCTGTACGCAGGGCACCTGCCGAATACTTATCCGCCACAACCCAGCTTGTAATCTCATCTTCCGGCAAACCGGAAAAAACACACAACTTCTGCATTAACTTTTTAGAAACAGGCT
>JANQEB010000116.1 GCA_028278605.1 Candidatus Gastranaerophilales bacterium | reverse complement strand
CTGAAAAGTTCTTAATAATTCCCGGACTGCCTTGCAATTACGTCATTGCGAGCCGTGGATCATGGGATATAAGCGGAAAACTAGTTGCGAAGCAATCTTAATAACAGCATAGCAAGCAAAAAGATTGCTTCGGATGTTGTCTTTCCCCTTAACAGCAAGGCTTTATGCCTCGCAATGACGTATGCGGCGTTGCTTAAAATGACAGCTTGATATTGTAACATACTTTTCAGACACCCTCTAAGCAGGCGACTCAGTTTATTTATCAAAACTTTCCCCCGGATTATTGAAAAGAATTTTTTACCGGCCGATAATGGATTTAGTGCGAACAAAAGCAGGGTGGATGACGTGACAGAAAGTTTACTGGAAAAAAATATCCTGAAAACAGCAGAAGAAGTCCTTACAATAGAAGCGTCTTCAGTTACAGCATTGATTGAAAGGCTTGATAAATCATTTGAAAAGGCAATAGAAATCCTGTATAACTGCAAAGGACGTGTAGTTATAACCGGTATGGGAAAATCAGGGCTTATCGGCAAAAAAATCGCAGCCACGTTTTCCAGCACAGGGACCCCCTCATTCTTTTTACACCCGGCAGAAAGCACCCACGGGGATTCCGGGGTTCTTACAAAGGAAGATGTAATTCTTGCGATTTCTAACAGCGGGGAAACCTCAGAGCTTTTACAGTTTTTACCTCTTGTAAAACGCCTTGGAATCAAGATGATAGCGCTCACAGGCAAACCCGGCTCAACTCTGGGCCAAAAAAGCGATGTTGTGCTTGATATTTCAGTGGAAAAAGAAGCTTGCCCGCTTAACCTTGCCCCTACTGCAAGTACCACGGTAACCCTGGCAATGGGCGACGCTTTAGCTGTATGCCTTCTGAAAAAAAGGAATTTCTCCCCGGAAGACTTTTTTATGTTCCACCCCTCAGGGTCTCTGGGTAAAAAACTTCTCTGGAAAGTAGAGGACCTTATGATCAAGGGGGAAGAACTCCCTGTGTTAAGCCCGGAAGCTTCTTTTAAGGATGCGATAAATGTAATTTCCCAAAAGGGTCTTGGCTTAGCCCTGATTATAAACCAATCCGGCAAGCTGGAAGGCATCTTTACAGACGGGGATATAAGAAGGACAGTGCAAAACTACGACAAGGTCTCTGATTTAACAATAAAACAGGTAATGACCAAAAATCCCAAAACCATCAAGAAAGATGACCTTGCAGCGCAGGCTCTACAGATAATGGAGCAGTACTCAATCACCGCACTGGCAATTTTAACTGAAGATGGCGTTCCGGAGGGGATTATACATATTCATGACCTTTTAAAAGCAGGAGTGGCATAGAAATAATGATACAAAACCAATACATAGACAACCTGGAAGATAAATTATCCAAGATCAAACTCTTTGCTATGGATGTTGACGGTGTTTTAACGAATGGAGAGATAATTTATACTGCAAGCGGGGAAGAAATTAAGATTTTTAACGCTAAAGACGGCCAGGGCATAAACATTATGAATAAGAACGGGTTTATAACAGCTATTATAACTGCAAGAGAATCTGCTATTGTCGCAAAAAGAGCAGAGGAACTTGGAATTACCGAGGTTTTCCAGGGAGCAAAAAGAAAATTCGGGGCTGTTGAGCTATTAATGGAGAAATACAGCCTTGAGCCATCAGAAATAGCTTATGTTGGTGATGATTTGCCTGACATATGTGTTCTTAAGAATGTAGGAATGGCTTTTTGCCCTTATGATGCAGTAGAAGAAGTTAAGCAGGTCTGCCATTTCATTTGTTCAAAAGAGGGCGGTAAAGGCGCAGTAAGGCAAATTACTGACTTTCTGATTAAAAACCGTGTAAGTGCTGAGTTAAAACCCGGGTAGCTCGTAATTTTCCATTTCAAGATGTAAGGTTTTGTCATGCTCAATTCCCAGCGCTTTTACCAGAGCGTCGAAAATATGGGTATTATCTATGATTTTAGTCCCCGGATACCAGGTGTTCTCTACATCTTCAAAGACTTCAGCTTTATTTCCCTTAACATACAGTGTAACAAGCTCATTTGTATGTTTTTTTGTACTGTATTTAACTTCATCACCGGGATAAAAATTTTGCCCAAACAGCTTCAATTGCATTGGAAGACATCCTTTAGCAAGGTCTTCTGAACCTCTTATTCTCATATAGCTGTTTGAATGGTCGGAAGTTACTATTAAAAGTGTATTGCTCCAGTCAATATCATCTCCCGGCCTGTCCACAAAGTTTACAGCAGCATGCACAGCTGAATTAAGATCATCCATAGTGCCAATCATGCCTTTATAGTCATTTTCATGGTTTGCCCAGTCAATTGTTCCCTGCTCTGCCATGAGGAAAAACCCGTCTTCATCTGTAGATAACACTTTTAAAGCAGCTATCACCATATCAGACAGGGAAGGTTCAGCATTATCTTTTATTATTTTAGGCTTATCAGGGCTTTGCCGGGGATCGGGATATTCTATGCACCCTCTTTTACCTCCAAATAGCCCAAACAGTTTTAAGTTTTTATTCACAGCGATCTGCGCGGAATTCTTAAGTGTATCAGCTGCTTTTACGCCGTCTTTTTTCTCTGCAATCACGTATTCGCCGGAAAGCAGGACTTTTTTAAACAATTTTTTATTAAAATAATTTTGTTCCCTGAAAAGAGGCTTATTTGTGTATTTATAATGTCCTGCACCTATTACAACTTCGGGTTTTGTTACTGTTAGTATTTCTTCGGCTATTCCCATGCCGGTATAACCGTCTATTCCTGTGTAGTAATTCTCTCTGGACACATTATGAGCCACAAAAGCCGCCGGGGTAGCATGGTTAAACGGAACAGTAGTTACAACACCGATTGCCATGTCTTTTTGAGCCCTGGCAAGTTCCATTACGGTCTTTAATTGTCCTCTTTCCCGGTCTCCCGGAAGCCAGGAAAGGTTTCCTGAGGAAGTTTTTATTCCGGTGGCAAAGGCGGTTGCAGCAGCGGCAGAATCCGTTGCGGTAGCGGAATACCCGTCTTCTTCGGGTCCTTTAAGGTTATTAAGGAAATATTCTCTTTCTGCTCCCTGTTGAAGGGGATAAGGCATTAAACCGCCCCTATCCGGGTTATAGCCAAGTACAGGGAAAAATTTCTTATAGCTAAATGCTTTTTTATCGGCATCAAGAGCATATTTATTGTAGGTATCTATGTCCCACGTTGAAACAAAAGCCATATAAGGGAAACTATGCCATGCAAGGGAATAGTTTGTGCCTGTAAGGTACCTGCTGGCAGCCATTTCATGCTGAAAATGCATTCCATCCCCAATAAAAAAAATTATGTTTTTAACTTTTCCCTGCTGCGAAAACGCCGGTTTAGCGCAAAAAATCAAAAACAAAAACACGCTTAATATTCTTATAAACATTTTTAAATTTTCCTACTACCGCCTCACATCTAAAGTATACTTTATGCTCAAAAATTGCGCAAAAAAAAGCTCGCTTTTTTTTGGTGAACGAGCCGATAATTTAGATGTTATCTAGGAGGAGGGATATTAGGGTAGTTCTTATTTAGCTAATACTGCCCGGTACGTTTTGACCTCAGTATTAGAGGACCTCCCGCTTAGAGAACATTATTTAATTTTTTTTACATTATTGCCGAAAGTGTTTCAACCATACGCCTAAACTACGTATTTTACTGTTGAATTACTTTTGACTTTGTATTTGAAAAGCTGTTAATTTCTTCCTGCTAACTTTAATTTTCCTAACCGCTTCCTTATATTTATAAACAAATTTTTTCAGCAAAAATTGCTAAAAAAACGGACAAAGTTAAATTTTGTTTACAATTTTTTAATATTCAAAACAGGACTTACGCAACTAGCTCGAAAACATCTTGATTAGTATATTTTTTCATATAGAAATCCTGTAAGAAGTCTCTATGT
>JANQEB010000066.1 GCA_028278605.1 Candidatus Gastranaerophilales bacterium | reverse complement strand
TTGAGTCTACTTGGTGATGGATTGCTTCGCCCGCCCCGCCCATGGCGGGTACCGGGCTCGCAATGACAAATCACGTATTTTTATACCACTGCCAAAAATATATTAAAATATTTTTTTGAATTGATTAAATGTATAAATAAAAGGTTTTCTCTTAAATTCAGTCCAAATATTTTCAAACCTTTTAAAATGCGGGTCAGATTTTAAAACTACATTTTGTTTTTTTACATTATATTTATAGTTTTGAATTGCAAATTCGGCAATTACAAAAAGCATATTGTATTTATTTAAAATAAGGTCTTTAGCATTTAAAAGTTGTTTCTGAGAATTTTCATAGACATTATCTTTTATAACATCCTCTATAATTTTTATGGAGCCTGTAAAATCATTAAGATCTATTTGGGTATAACAGCCTTTGGGAAAATATTCAGAAATATTCGGACAACCTGAATAAAATGGATATGCCTCACCCAGGTAACTATCAGCAAGTTTTTCTGTCCAGTAATTTTTTTCAACAGAATTTTCAAGCACCAAGTGATATTTATAAGGAGTTATTGCATCCCATTTTTCCGGAATTTCTATGATTCCTCTGCCAAAAATATCTAATTTATTACCGAAATGTTCTTTCAATACTTCTAAAAACTGTAATCGCTTTTGATGTCCCGGTGTGAATGACTTTGACGAACAAACTACAGATAATAATTTTGTTTTATTAGGCTTAATACTCATTAATTCAAGATATGATTTCTCAACATACCAGGGAATCAATTGTTTTTGTATCTTATTACTGTGTTTAATAGATTCCTGACAGGTAAATACATATCCATACTGGTTTAAAAATTTTTGATGATATGTTTTTACAGATTCTGGCTCTCCAGTAATTAAAACCACATTTTCTTCCGGGCAAAAGGCTTTTTCTTCTTTGGGAAAACCATCATAAATAAACCAGAAATCACACTCTTCAATATCTTTATTAATAAAAAATTCACAATTTTTATAATTATTAGAATTTTGCAAGTTCTGCTTTAATAGATGTTGTTCCTGATAATAATGCGCAGATATTTTTATTTTAATTTTTTTCATTTGTCGAAATTTTTGTATAATTTCAAGTTATTTTAACACTAATTCTTTTAATATATAATTCAAATATGGAGATAATTAAAAAAGAATTAGCGGTGGTACTGGGTGCAACAGCAAATTTATCTTTTGCCCTGTTCTCTACGGTTTGTGATCTTAAGAAATATTTAAATAAAAATTTTGATTTAATTATTTATCATAAAGATATTCCTGAAAAAGAGCAGAGATTTATAAACAATGTAATTCCTGCAAAGTTTATTGAATATGATATTGATTCACTTGATGTTAGAAATAAATCATTAAATCGTTACTCAAGACTGGCTTTTTCCCGTTATGAATGTTTTAACTTGCTCGATGAATACAAAAAAGTTCTTTGGCTTGATATAGATATAATTATTCAAAAAAAACTGGATTCTCTGGTTAATATGGAATTGGAACTTGGAATGTGGAGAAATGATATTCACAAAAACAGTTTTAATTTTACTCAAAACCCTCCTGGTTATGAAATGGAGTCTAATTATTTTAATACCGGGGTTTTGTTAATTACAGATAAACTTAAACACTATAGAAAACTCAAAAACTGGTGTTATCAAAAAACCGAGGAATGGGGTCCAACTCTTGTTTGTCCGGATCAGGGTATTATAAATATGATGGTTCAGGAATTTGATATCGAAGCGACTAAGCTGGACGAAATATATAACTGTCATCCTGAAAAAGAAATAATAAACAATGCTGTTATAATACACCCTTATGCAGAAGAAAAGTTTTGGAATTATTACTATGATTTTGAGCAATGGAACGGAAATTACAAAAAATGGCTAAAACTTGAAGGAACTCCGTATAAAGGTAAAAAAGCTAATTTTATAGATAAATTCAAAATCCAGTTTAAAAAAAAATATTTGCCGGAAGCCCCGGACCCTTTAAGGCATACAGGTAAATTTATAAAATATGTATATAGCCATAATAAAAATTTGTTTAAAACCACCTTCTTCTATTATTTATCAAGAACTTTTTTTAAACACATTAAATCATTTTTTAATAAACAAATTGAATATCCACCTTTTGGCTATTATGAAACGGCAGAAGAATATAGCAAAAATAAAGGCGTAAAATATCATAAAATTTTTGACTCAGAAGAAATTGAGATTGAAGCGGCAAAAAGTATAAATTCAAGTATATCCAGAAAATACTCACTAAATTTAACTCAAGAGTTTGTCCTGGAAATTCCTGAAGGAAGAATTTGGGGAGATGAAGGTATAGTAATAACTAATGACAATAAGCTTATATACCATAAATTAAGTTATGGTGATTCTAAAATCAATAATCATAGAATATTTTCAAGCTATAAAATACCGCCTGCAAAATATCTTGAAGGCAATGTTGCTGTAATATCCGGTCCCTGGTGGGGATGCTATTATCATTATTTATTAGATATATTGCCCAGGTTGTATTTAGTTGAGAGATCAAATTTAAGTATTAATAATTTTATTTTTAATTTGCCACATAAAAAATTTCATCTTGAACTTATAAAATTATTAAATATTCCGGAAGATAAAATTATTTTTATAGATGATAAAAACCACTTCAAAGCTCAAAATTTAATTGTTCCTTCCTGGCCAGGTCTTTTAGGCAATCCTCCTTCCTGGATTCCTGAATTTTATAAATCTAAAATCAATATTTCAAAAGGAAACTTAAAAAGAATATATATAAGCAGAAAAAAATCTCAAAGAAGAAAAGTTTTGAATGAGGGTAAAATAATTGATTATTTGGAACAATATGGTTTCAAGGAAGTTGTTCTGGAAGATTATAGTGTTAAAGAGCAGTTTTCTATATTTGCCGGCGCAGAAGTTATTGTAGCACCCCATGGAGCCGGGTTGGCAAATATTATTTATTGCAATGAAGGAACAAAAGTAATAGAATTTTTCGCGCCGGAATATCAGAATACTTGCTTTAATACTTTGTATACAGCCTTAAATATAGAAAAATGTATGTTAACAGGCAAAAAATCAAATGAAATCAAAATACCAACTCATTATGATATAGATATAGATACGAATTTACTAGAGCAAGCATTAATGAAAGCAGGTGTATTATAAAAGTTTCAATAATTACAGTTTGCTATAATGCAAGCGAAACAATTGAAGAAAGCATTAAAACTGTTATATCTCAGACCTATCCGGATATTGAATATATAATTATAGACGGCGCTTCAACTGATGGAACGCTTAATATAATTGATAAATACAAAGATAAAATAAGTTATTTTGTATCTGAATCTGATAATGGAATTTTTGATGCAATGAATAAAGGTATAAAGCTTGCAACTGGCGATATTCTTTATTTTTTAAATACAAATGATTATATATTTGATAAAAATGTACTTAGTGATGTAGTTGAGTTTTTCCAACACAATAAAACTGATATTGTCTTTGGAGATATGAGTTTTATTGAAGATGATGCCGTAGAAAAAGAAAGACGCATATACAGTGATGTTGATAAATTGTTTTTTATAAATGAATGCGTATGTCATCAGGGAATTTTTTATAAGAAACACGTTTTTGATAAATGTGGATTATATAATCTAAACTACAGGCTTACAGCTGACTATGAATTGAATTTAAAAGCTTTAATGAATAAAAAACTTAAGTTTAAATATTTTAATAGAGTAATAGCTAAGTTTACTCTTGGCGGACAAAGCAATTGTCAAAATGATGAAAGATTATTAACCCTTCAAAAAAAAGAAAAAGACGAACTTTTAAACAAATATTTTAAACCTTACCATTTTAAAATGAATAAAATTTTAAATAAAACCTTTAGGTCTATAGCTAGAAACCCTAAAGCAAGAAGCATTGTCAGTAAAATATTCAATTTTGCTATTTAACCCCAATGACGAGTTAGCTAAAAAACAATTATAGCTTGATAAAAATTCCTTAAAATTTATAGAAAAGAGGCGCGCGGCTCTGCGTTAGCGGGAGCATAGACTCATTCATGGGCGGGTTTTGGCAAATGTTGCATACATGCAATTAGTAATTCGAGTTTTTCAGAATTTTTTTCTTCGATTTTGAGATCGGCTCCTAACAATAAAAAACTAACTTTGCAAGTTATGCAGGTGATTGATTTTTTAAAAGGTACTTGAAGGAAAATCTTTTTATTGTATTTTTTATGTAATACACAATGCATAAGTATTTATATCTAATTTGTTATTAATCTATTGACAGTAGGTTATGTAGCAAATATGATAAATACACACATGCGGGTAAGAATGAGTTACAAAAACGAAAACTTATCGTTTCCGTTTTTTTCACTCCCGCTTCGCATGCCCATGTGGCGCAGGGGTAGCGCATCCCCTTGGTAAGGGGAAGGCCACGAGTTCAAATCTCGTCATGGGCTTAGACAAGTGAAAATAGAAAACCGATACATTTAATATAAAAGTATCAGCAAGATTGTAATTTAAAAAAGGAGTTAAACAATGGCTCGCGAAACTTTCGTAAGAACAAAACCTCACGTAAACGTAGGTACAATTGGTCACGTTGACCACGGAAAAACATCATTAACCGCTGCGATTACATTCTCATTAGCAGCTGCCGGCCAGGCACAGGCTAAAAAATTCGATGAAATCGACGCAGCTCCGGAAGAAAAAGCTAGAGGTATTACAATTTCAACAGCTCACGTTGAGTATGAGACTGAACAAAGACACTATGCACACGTAGACTGCCCGGGCCACGCTGACTACGTTAAGAACATGATTACAGGCGCCGCTCAAATGGATGGAGCAATCCTTGTTATATCAGCAGCAGACGGCCCAATGCCTCAAACAAGGGAGCATATCCTTCTTGCCCGTCAGGTTGGCGTGCCTAAGCTGGTTGTCTTCCTTAATAAATGCGATATGGTAGATGATGAAGAGCTTCTTGACCTTGTAGAAATGGAAGCAAGAGAACTTTTAAGCTCATACGAGTTTGATGGCGACAATATTCCATTCGTACGCGGGTCAGCTCTTAAAGCTCTTGAAAAAATCCAATCAGACCCTACAACTAAAAGAGGAGATGACCCCTGGATTGATAAAATCTGGGAACTAATGGATGCTGTTGACGATTATGTCCCAACACCTGAAAGGGAAATTGACCAGCCGCTTTTAATGCCTGTTGAAGACGTTTTCTCAATTACAGGCAGAGGAACAGTTTCTACAGGCAGGATCGAAAGAGGGAAAGTTAAAGTTGGCGAGGAAGTTGAGATCGTTGGCTTCGGAGAAACAAGAAAAACCGTATGTACAGGCGTTGAGATGTTCAGAAAGTCTCTTGATGAAGGTCTTGCAGGTGATAACGTCGGTTTACTCTTAAGAGGTATAAACAAAGACGAAATTGAAAGAGGACAGGTTATCGCTAAACCCGGTTCAATCAAGCCTCATACAAAATTCAGCGCAAACGTATACGTTCTTAAAAAAGAAGAAGGCGGAAGACACACACCATTCTTCCCGGGATACAGACCGCAATTCTACATCAGGACAACTGACGTTACAGGTTCAATCAAGCTTCCGGCAGGAACAGAAATGGTTATGCCCGGAGATAACGTAGTTATGGACGTGGAACTTATCACCCCGGTCGCTATTGAGCAGGGTATGAGGTTCGCTATCAGAGAAGGCGGACGTACAGTTGGCGCCGGTGTTGTAGATAAAATTGTTGAGTAATTAAACTTTTTCAAGACGGCCGGTTATACCGGCCGTCTGAAACTGGCACAAGTGAGTAATTAATAATAAAAAAAGGAAAAAATACAGGACAATGGCAACAAAGCAACAGAAAAAAAATAGAATAAGGGTATGTTTAAAAGCTTATGAACACAGGTTAATCGATGTATCAGCAGAGAAAATCGTTCATACAGCCAAGCAAACAGGGGCATATGTTGCCGGACCTATTCCATTACCTACAAAACGCAGAATCTACTGTGTATTAAGATCACCGCACGTTAACAAAAAATCAAGAGAGCACTTTGAATCCCGTACACACAAAAGAATTATCGATATTCACAATCCTACAAAGCAAACAACAGAAGAATTAAGCAGATTAGACTTACCCGCGGGCGTTGATATTGAAGTCAAGCTCTAGAGTTTAAGATAAGAATTTAACAGGGCGCAGGTGTAACCTGCGCCCTAATTATAGGAAAAAGAACAATGAAAATATTGGATAAAATAATTACAGCTAATGAATTAAAAGAATTCTCTGATAATATGCTCGGCGATTTAGTTAAGGCTGTTGTGGATGTCGAAAAAGAATTAATTGCATATGATGCGGAATTACATTCTGATTTAGAAGCATTGCTTCTTGAAAGCGGTTCCAATCAGAAAAATCTATGGGGAATAAATTTTTATCCGGATGATATAGATGATGAAGACTTTATTGAATTTGATTCAATGATAAATTTGCGCCCTGTTCAGGGGAACAGGAGCAGGGGTGTTGACTCTGCTGAAACACAAAAAGCAATCATTAATGTTGTTAATAAATGGATAAAGCGATGAACTATCAACATAAAGAGTTAGCACAGGGCAGGTGGGCACAAATGTCATTATGCGAACAAATGGCAAATGTAGGCAGTGAAGTTAGCCGAGCTCTTAACTGGCAGAAAAAAGGCAAAGAGGAACGGTCAAAAAAAGCAATTGACAGGGCTTTAGAGTTGCTGGATTTAACAGCCGCCTCTTATAAACAGTATTCCCGTTTAAAAGAAATTTTAAGGACGAGAGAATGCCTGGTTGATTATTTTTATGGAGAGAATGAATTTGGCTCGTCAGAAGAATTATGGAGAAAATATTTTGACGCTTTTGCCCGAGTATCAAGATAAGATTTATCATTCAATGTTTTATAATCCATTTTTTCTCCTTTTTGTATATTTATGATATTATAATATCTACTTTAAGATATTTTAATATCGTTTAAATAGATTCATAATATCTATAAAATGATATTATGAATCAGGAAGAATTTATAAAAAATTTTGGTTTTAGCCTTAAAGTAGAGCGTATGAAAAAAATTATACGCAGGCAAACCTGGCTGAACTTATGAATAGCAATGTTCGATACATAACAAATATTGAAGGCGGCAAACAAAACGTTACGCTCAAAACTATTCATAAAATCGCTACAGCTCTAAATATAGAGCCATGGCAGCTACTAAAATTTGATAATAAATAAATGTGAATCAAGATATTTAAAAAAATACCTTATCTCCCGAAACTGTGTTGATAACCCTCAAATTGTCATTGCGAGGGCTCAATGACAATTTGTGAGTCCGTGGCAATCTGTGGGACTCCGTATCAAGGCTTAAAATTTATAGTTTAATGCGACGTTGCTCAGATTCCCACGTCGGGCGAATAGCAATTACCTGCCTACATTCCCGCTTTTTCGCTCGCCCTCCTCGGAATGACAGCTACGATCATTGCTTTAATTACGATTTTATTTTTAATGCTGAATTATTTGTTAAAACCACAATTATTTCACATATTTAAAACCTGTTGACATGGAAGTTTGCTTATATTACAAAGTAATAGATACAATTTAATATTTTCTTTCCGAAATATTGAATGTGATCTACCAGGTGGGTGTCATCCTGAACCGCTTCCCGCCATAGGCAGAGCGGGCGAAGGATCTCATCCATTAAAAAAAATTCTTCGGGCATAAAGCCCTCAGAATAACGATGATGTAGCGCTCACAAAGAGAGGAAAAAGAATGACTCCTAAAGAATCATTAGGTTTATTTGGCGAAAAATTAGGGATGACTCAAATCTATGACCAGGACGGTCAGGTAATTCCCGTTACAGTTGTAAAATTGGAAAAACTGTTCGTAACCCAGGTGAAAACTCAAGACACCGACGGTTATAACGCAATTCAGGTAGGCTTTTGTGAAGTTAAAAAGAGAAAACTCACAAAAGCTGAATTTTCGCATTTAGAAAAAAATAAATTACCGGCATTTAAATATTTAAGGGAATTCAGGATTAATGACCCTTCACAATTCAAGGTCGGCCAGGAAATTGACTTATCAGCATTTGAAGACGTGGAAAAAGTCGATGTTACAGCACAGTCAATCGGTAAAGGTTTCCAGGGTACGGTAAAACGTCATAATTTCTCAAGAGGACCAATGTCTCACGGTTCTAAAAGCCACAGGCTCCCCGGTTCTATCGGTGCCGGCACAACACCAAGCAGAATTTATAAAGGCCTTAAAATGGCAGGCAACATGGGTAACAAAAAAGTTACCGTGAAAAAACTCAAACTCGTAAAAATAGACAAGGATAAAAACTTGATTCTAATAAAAGGGTCAGTTCCAGGCCCTGAAGGCAGAATGATTTCAATCAAACCGTCAATCACAAAATGGAATTCTAACTAGAGCAGATTTAGGAACTGATTAAATAGTTGAGGATGCGTAATAATGACAAAGCAACTAATAATACATAACAGCGACGGAAGCCAATTAGGCCCGATAGATATAGATGAGCATGTATTTGGAACTGAGCCAAACGTGCATGTAATGCACCTGGCTTTAAAAAGACAATTAAATAATGCCCGCCAGGGCAGCGCAAATACAAAAACCCGCTCTGAAGTAAGAGGCGGGGGTAAAAAACCCTGGAGGCAAAAAGGCACAGGCAGGGCAAGGGCTGGCAGCTTAAGAAGCCCGCTGTTTGCCGGAGGCGGTGTTATCTTTGGGCCAAAACCCAGGGATTTCAGCACATCAATGCCCGTAAAAGCAAGAAGGCTCGCTCTCAGGTCAGCTCTTTCATCCAGGGCTGAAAACATTAAGGTAATTAAAGACTTTTCAGCTATCAAAAACCCCAAAACCCAAGAATTCGTAAAAGTCCTTGATTCCCTGGAAGTTAGCGGCAAAATCCTTGTTATCGCTGATACAAACGCGGCAGAAAACCAGCATTTAAAACTGTCAGCAAGAAATTTGCCGACAGTAAAGCTTATATTGCCTTCAAACATTAATGTAAAAGATATTCTCGAAGCAGACCAGCTTGTCATGACTGAAGCTGCGATAAATGAAATAACAGAGAGGTTAAAAAAGTAAATGAGTACAAATAGAAACGAAGCAGAATACTTATACCAGCTGATTAAAAGACCTCTTGTAACCGAGAAGTCTACAGGCAGGACTGCTTTAGGGCAGTATACATTTGAAGTTACCAAAGACGCAACCAAAGTTGACATCAAAAAAGCAATTGAGCTTCTGTTCCCGGGAAGAAAGGTTACAGAGGTCAGAACAGCTTATATGCCGAGCAAGCAAAAAAGACGCGGCTTAAAAGCGGGAAGAACCCAGTCAGGCAAGAAAGCAATAGTTACAATACAGGGTGAGCCTATTGAAGAACTAACAGGAGCATAATAAAAATGGGTAATCGTAAACTAAAACCAACAACACCCGGCCAAAGGTTCGTGGTTATAACAGACTTTTCCGAGCTGACAACAGATAAGCCGGAAAAATCCCTGTTAAGATCAATGAAAAACTACGCCGGAAGAAACAATTCCGGCAGGATCACCTGCCGTCATAAAGGCGGTGGGCATAAAAGAGCTTACAGGATAATTGATTTCCACAGGGACAAGCTCAATATCCCGGGCATAGTAAAAACTATCGAATATGACCCGAACAGAAACGTAAGAATCTCGCTGGTTGACTATGTTGACGGTGAAAAAAGATATATACTTACCCCGCTGGGTTTAAAAATCGGAGAAACTATCCAGAGCGGTTCTGATAGCGAAATAAAAACAGGAAACGCAATGACGCTGGATAAAATTCCGCTTGGTACATTTGTGCATAACGTGGAATTAGTACCGGGCAAAGGCGGCCAGATGTGCAGAAGCGCGGGAGCCGGAGCACAGGTTATGGCTAAAGAAGGCGATTACATTACATTAAAGCTTCCAAGCTCAGAAATGAGAATGGTCCGCAGGGAATGTTACGCCACAATCGGGGTGCTCGGCAATATTGAGCACAAAAACCAGAAACTCGGTAAGGCCGGGAGAAAACGCTGGATGAGAATCAAGCCGACTGTCAGGGGTTCTGTAATGAACCCGTGCGATCACCCTCACGGCGGCGGTGAAGGCAGGGCGCCTATCGGCGGGAGCCAGCCAAAAACCCCATGGGGTAAACCCGCACTGGGTAAGAAAACCAGAAAAAGCAACAAAGCATCTGATAAACTGATTGTCAGAAGACGTAAATAAGGAGTAATTAATGTCTCGTTCATTAAAAAAAGGACCATTTGTCGAAGAATCATTGATGAAAAAAATTGAAGCAATGAATGAAGCAGGCAGCGCCAAAAAAGTGCTAAAAACCTGGTCAAGAGCGTCAATGATTGTTCCTGAAATGTTAAATCATACAATAGCAGTGCATAATGGAAAAACACATGTCCCGGTTTATGTAACAGAACAGATGATCGGACACAGGCTAGGTGAATTTGCGCCCACACGTATGTTCCGTGGGCACGCAGGTTCCGATAAAAAAGCAAAAAGAGGGTAAATTCTCTGAAATAAACTAAAAAGGAAAATAAAAATGGAAGCAAAGGCAAGACAATCAAATATAAGAATGCCCGCAAGAAAGGTAAGAAGAGTTATCAACACGATTCGCGGAAAAAGTGTCCGGGATGCGTCAAATATGCTGAAATTCATGCCATACTTTGCGGCAAAAGTAGTGGAAAAAAACCTCAAATGCGCTATAGCAAACGCATCGGAAAAGTGGGGCGCGCTTCCTGAGGAATTAATCGTATCAGAAATATACGCAGACGACGGCCCGTCTTATAAAAGAGCAAGACCACGCGCACAGGGCCGTGTTTACAGGATTACAAAGCGCAATACTCACCTGACAATTATTGTTAAGGTCAGTGAAGAGCTTAAAGAAAAATTAAAAGAACAAAAAAAGAAAACTAAAAAAACTAAAGCTAAAAAGCAAGCAACAAAACCAGCTGAAAAAGCTGAAACAAAAACAGAAGCAGCTGAAGCGCCACAAGAGGCTAAAAAACCTGAAGCAGAAGCAGCAGAGCAGGAAGTTGTAGTGGAAACCAGAGAAGCTGAAGTGCTCGAAGAAGCTAAACAGGAATTAGAAGAAGGGATCACCCCTGAAATAGAAACCCAGCCGGAAATTGAATCACCGGCTGAGAACGAAGCTGATAAAGCTGAAACAGGAAAAAACATCAAAGTTGAAGTTGAGCAGCGTGAATCTCATACAGAGATAAAACAAGAGCCTGAAGAAGAAGCAAAAGCAACTTCTGAGGAAGCTCCTAAGGTAGAAGAAACTAAAGAAGAAGAAAATAAATAGGAGGTACCCCTTGGGTCAGAAAACACACCCCACAGGATTCAGATTAGGAGTCATCAAAACCTGGTCAAGCAATTGGTACGCAACCAGGAAAAATTACGTTGAATTGCTTGAAGAGGACCATTTAATCCGTAAATTTTTAAAGAAAAAGTATAATTCTGCGGGAATTAGCAGGATATTAATCAATAGAAAAGCACAGACAGTAATTATTTCTATTATTGCGGCCAAACCCGGTATCCTCGTGGGAAGAGGCGGCCAGGGTATTGACACAATAAGAAAAGAACTCTCACGCTTTACTGAAAAACGTGTGCAGATAGATGTTCTCGAAGTTGCAAGGGTTGATATCGACGCTCAGTTAGTATCAGAGTTCATCGCCCAGCAATTAGAAAAACGTGTAGCATTCAGAAGAGCAATGAAACAGGCGATTCAAAGGGCAATGAGGTCCGGCGCGCAAGGAATCAAGGTTTCTGTGTCAGGCCGTCTGGGCGGCGCTGAAATCGCCAGGACAGAATGGGCAAAAGAGGGAAGGATTCCCCTGCAGACCATAAGAGCAGATGTAGACTACGGTTTTGCGGAAGCTGACACCACAATGGGTATTATTGGCGTAAAAACCTGGGTCTTTAAAAATGAAATTTTACCCGGGGAAAAAATTGACCAGAACATAAAAGCAAAATCCTCGCCTTCAGAAGGCGGGCCTGAAGGAAGAAGAGGCAGAGGAAGAGGAAGCCGAGGCGACAGGGATAGACAACAACAAACACCGCCTCCGCAAGCGCCTCAGGAGTAATTAAGAAACAATTTAGGAGCAAAACAACAATGTTAATGCCAAAAAGAACTAAATATAGAAAGCAACAGCGCGGCAGGATGAAAGGTTCTGAGTCCAGGGGAACTACAATCCAGCACGGAGAATACGGGCTTAAGTCCATGGAGCCTTGCTGGGTTAACAGCAGGCAAATAGAGGCTGCAAGACGGGCAATGACCCGTAGCATCAAAAGGGGCGGTAAAGTCTGGATTAAAATTTTCCCTGATAAAATCATCACCGCAAAACCCGCTGAAACCCGTATGGGTAAAGGCAAAGGGAACCCTGAATACTGGGTGGCTGTTGTGAAACCCGGAAGAATTATGTTTGAACTGGCAGGCGTTGAAAGAGATGTTGCAGTAAGAGCGCTGGAGCTTGCCGCGCAAAAACTTCCCAACAAAGTAAAAATCGTTGAAAGACACTAACTAATTAAAAAGTTGATAAATAAATGGTGATAAAGATGAAACTTAGTGAGATAAGAGAACAAACAGCTGATGAACTTCAAGAGAAAGTCATTTCCTTAAGAAAGGAAATATTTGACCTTAAAGTTCAAAAAGCGACTTTCAAACTCGAAAACGTGTCAGAAATTCGCAAAAAAAGAAGGTTAATCGCACAAATCAAGACTGTTCTTAAAGACAAACAGTTGGTAACCAAATAACCCGGAGAAAATCAAATGCCAAAAAAAGAAAAAACAGGACAGGTTGTAAGCACAAAAGCTGAAAAAACAGTTGTTGTAGCTGTGGCTGAGCATACCCCGCATCCTAAATACAAAAAAATCATCACAACAACAAAAAAATACAAGGCGCATAATGAAGAGCTTGAATGCGCGGTTGGCGACGAGGTCAGACTGATCGAAAACAGGCCGCTGAGCAAAACTAAATTATGGAAAGTAGCCGAAATCACAAAGAAAGCAACATAATCTCAGTAAAAAACAATAAATACACATAAATTTGTTGGTTTAAATCACAAATAGCTCGTGATAAAATCACTGGATATAAACTAAAGGACACAAAAGAAATGATACAACAGGAATCGAGACTAAAAGTAGCGGATAATACAGGAGCCAAGGAACTTCTGGTAATCAGGGTCCTTGGAAGCTCCAATAAAAGATACGCCAGAATCGGCGATACTGTTATTGCTACCGTCAAAGAAGCAGCGCCAAATATGTCTGTTAAAAAATCAGACGTGGTAACAGCTGTTCTTGTTCGTACAGCGGCAACAAAGAAAAGACCCGACGGAACAAGCATCAGGTTTGGCGATAACGCGGCAGTTATCATTAACAAAGAAGGCAACCCGCTTGGAACACGTATCTTTGGGCCGGTAGCCAGGGAACTCCGTGAAAAGGGTTATATGAAAATAATTTCACTCGCCCCGGAAGTGATTTAGGAGAAATATTATGAGAAGAACAATGAAAACCACCAAACAAAAAGGTAATAAGCTTCACGTAAAAGCAGGGGACAGAGTAGTCGTGATTTCCGGGAAAGACAAGGGAAAAGTCGGTACCGTAAAGCAGGCTTTGCCGCAAAAAGGCAAACTCACTGTTGAAGATACAAACATGATTACAAAAGCAATGAAAGCAAACCCAATGGCAAACTTCCAGGGCGGTTTAGTTAAACTGGAAGCGCCTATGGATTCCTCAAAAGTAATGCTTTACTGCTCAAAATGCGAAAAAGCAACAAGAATTAGCTATAAAGTCCTTGAAGACGGAACAAAAACAAGAGTCTGCAAAAAATGCGATGAGCAATTTGATACATAAAAATAACGAAATAAAGAGGTATAACTAAAATGCCAACAACAAAAGATATGAAAACAAGATACGAAGAAGATGCCATACCCGCACTTAAAGAGAAGTTCGGTTATACTAATAAACACCAGATCCCAAAACTCGTAAAAATCGTAATTAATATGGGATTAGGCGAGGCAGTGCAGAACGTAAAAGTTCTTGATTCCGCTGTTAGCGAACTGACTAAAATCTCAGGGCAAAAGCCAATTGTTAACAGGGCAAAAAAATCCATAGCAACATACAAACTCAGAAAAGGTATGCCAATCGGAACAAACGTAACGTTAAGGCAGGACAGGATGTATGACTTCCTCCAAAAACTCGTTTGTATCGTACTTCCAAGGATCAGGGACTTCAGGGGAGTCAATGACAGGAGCTTTGACGGAAGAGGCAACTATACAATGGGTTTAAAAGAACAGATCCTGTTTCCTGAAATCAAATACGATGACGTAGAAGTGGTTAAAGGAATGGATATAACAATTGTAACGACAGCAAGGACTGACGAAGAGGCAAAAGCCCTTCTTGCAGAACTTGGAATGCCGTTCAAAAAAAGACAACAGCAGGCACAGGCCTCATAAACCTCCGCTTCGCCTATACCGCTCCGGGCGATAGCAGCAAAATCCGAAATTTAATTTGGTAGCGGTATTAAATAAAAAAGGAGAAGAAAATTGGCTAAAAGGTCAATGATAGTAAAAGAGAAAAAAAGAATCGCGCTGGCGGAAGCCGGCAAATACCCTAAAACCAGACTGCACAACAGATGCAGGGTATGCGGAAGACCAAAAGGTTATCACAGGGATTTTGGCCTGTGCAGGATCCACTTAAGAGAATTTGCTCTAAAAGGTTTACTGCCGGGCGTAACAAAATCCAGCTGGTAGGTGAACGGGAACATTAAAAATGAAAACTCTTCGTTTCCATTTTTACAGACCCATTCTCGTAAGCGAAATAAATAAAAGGTTAAAAACAAAGAGGAATAACTGATAATGTATACAGACCCAATAGCTGATATGCTGACACGTATAAGAAATGCCGGCAGGGCAAACCACGACACTGTTGAAATGCCCGCTTCCAGGCTGAAAGTTGAGCTTGCCAGAGTACTCAAGGAAGAAGGGTATATTACTGACTTCAAAGTTAGAGAGGAAGGAAAGTTTAAGATTTTAGCGGTTGGCGTAAAATACGAGTCGGAAAAACAGCCGGTAATCAGAAAAATTCAAAGAGTAAGTAAACCCGGGTTAAGAGTTTATAAAAAAGCTAAAAACTTACAAAAAGTGCTTGGCGGACTTGGAATTTCCATTGTCAGCACAAGCAAAGGGCTCTTAACCGACAGGAAAGCAAGAAAAGAAAACGTCGGAGGCGAAGTCCTCTGCCAGGTATGGTAATAATTTAACTTGAAAATGGAGACTGATTAAAATGTCCAGGATAGGTGTAACTCCTGTTGAAATACCCGATAAAGTAACAGTAGAAATAGAGGGAAATGTGGTTAAGGCCGCAGGTCCTCTCGGCAAGCTCGAAGTTGAACTTCTGCCTGCAATAAAAGTTGAGAAACAGGACAATAAACTGGTTGTCTCAACACTTAACAATGAGCGAAAAACAAGAGCTCTTCACGGTTTAAGCAGGACGCTTGTTAATAACGTTGTTAGCGGGGTAAGCAAAGGCTTTGAAAAGAAACTTGAAATTCAGGGTGTTGGTTATAAAGCAGCTCTTGAGGGCAAAAATTTAAACCTGGCACTCGGATACAGCCACCCTGTAAAGATTGAACCGCCGGAAGGCATCGAGCTTAAAGTTGAAGGCAACAACAAAATTACTGTATTTGGCGCTAATAAGCAGCTTGTCGGTGATGTTGCGGCGTTAATCCGCAGCAAGAGACCGCCGGAAGTTTATAAAGGCAAAGGTATCAGGTACGAAGGCGAATACGTACGCAAAAAAGCCGGTAAAGCAGGTAAATAATTTTTTTGTCATTCTGAATATTTATGTAAAATTCAGAATTTCATTAAGGTCAAAATGGTAAAAATACAAAGTAATGAACCAGGTGAAGTAAAATGATCAAGAAGAAAATAAGAAAAAACGAAACAAGAAAAAGGCATACCAAGCTAAGAGTCAGGCTAAAAGGGACTGCTGACAGGCCAAGACTTGCGGTATACAAAAGCAACAAGCACATTTATGCCCAGGTAATCGATGATATACAGGGTGTAACATTGGTTTCAGCAGGAACCGTGGAAAAAGAACTGAGAGAAAAAATGAATCACGGTGGTGATATTGAGGCTTCCAGGGAAATCGGTAAATTAATTGCCCAAAGGGCAAAAGAAAAAGGCATTAAGGCCGTTGTTTTTGACAGGGGCGGAAATTTATATCACGGCAGAGTTGCACAGATTGCCGAGTCTGCCCGTGAAAACGGCATGGAATTCTAGTTTTTAACCCCGAAAATTATAGATATTAAAAAGAGCTGGCCTAAAAGGCCAGCTCTTTTTTAGTTTACACAAAATTGTTTTTGAATAGCCTCTTTGTGTTTGAGGCAAATCTGCTCAGCCAGTCCGTCAAGCTTGCGGAAGGTTTCCTCGGTTGGGCTGCCTTTTGTAATTACCGGGGCTAAATCCTCAGTTTTTACTGACGGCATAAGCTCTTTGAACTGGTCATGCATTTTCTCGCCAAGTTTATCAGCCCATCCAAACGAGCCGACAGTTGAATAAAACTTAGCTTTTGGTCTTAACGCATTAATTATGGAAGCTGCGTAAACCGCTGCAGGATGCGGCGCCGCAAGCACAATTGACGCGCCGAAAACTATAGTAGTCGCATTTACCAGGTGAATGGCCAGTTCCCCAAGGTCAGTTTCCGGCAGATTAAACAGGGTAACTTTTACTCCGCGCTCAATTAACTTATCTGCAAGGTAAGTAACCATTTTAGCGGTGCTTTCGTACATAGAAACATAAGGGATGATAACTTCGCCTTTTATTTCATCAGATGACCAGTCCTTATATGCTTCTATAATGAATTCCGGCTTGTTATATACAGGGCCGTGGCTTGCGGCTATGAATTCTATGTCCATATTTTGGATTTGTTTAGTGTATTTTTGGACGTGAGTCCTGAAAGGCATCATTATTTCCGCATAATACCTTTTAGCTGCCTCGTAGACCATTCCTTCGCCGGTTACGAAAAGATCACTTGTTGCCAGGTGAGAGCCCATAAAGTCAGTAGTGAATATAATTTTTTCCTCCGGAACATAAGTGAACATTGTATCCGGCCAGTGGACCCACGGCGCCATCATAAATGTAAGGGTCTTATCTCCCAGGGAAATAATTGTGGACGCATCAACTTCTCTAATTTTTGATTCATCAATAGGTAAATGCTTGATTAGAAGCTCCTTGCACTTGGCATTTGCCAGGACAACAGCTTCAGGGTACATTTCCAGCGCAGTTGGAATTGTGCCTGAGTGGTCCGGCTCTGAGTGGTTGGAAACAATATAATCAATTTTTTCAAGCCCAAGTGTTTTCAGGTTGGAAACAAACTCATCTTCTTTTTTGAAGTAAACTCCATCAATCAGGACAGTTTTTTCGCTGCCGATTACTACATAGGAATTATAGCTTGTGCCGTGAGGCAACGGGATTAACTGGTCAAAAAGCCTTCTGTCCCAGTCGATTACTCCTACTGAATAAATATTTTCTTTTATTTTTTGAATTGCCAATTTAGCTCACCTGTAATTTAACCTTTCGGCAGTTTATTAGAGTGCCTCAAACATATCTTTTGTGGCCCCGCATGGCGGGCATACCCAGTCATTAGAAACATTGTCAAATGCTGTACCAACATCAACACCGTTATCCGGGTCGCCTTCAGTCGGGTCGTATATATAACCGCAAATTGTGCAAACGTACTTACTCATTCATAATCTCCTTTTGTCATAAGACTGTTTTTATATTTATTTGCCTATAACATCTTAGCAAAAATATAAAAAGGTTTTTTCTAATTTTAATATTTTATTAATTATTTTGTTAAGTTTTAGTATTATTGGGTTTCACTTGAATAAGGGCGTAAATTCCTTATTTTTACTGCAATACAAGAAATACAAAAAACATAACCGCCATCACCAGTCATAAAAACCTGGTTTTTACTGTAAACAAAGCTTTTTGCCTTGCAATAACTTCTATTTAAGAAAATATAAGCAGCAAAAAGCCACCCATACTATAAGGTGGCTTTAATTAGAATATTTAATTCTTCCTTAGATAACTTTTTTAACTTTGTTAGCTTTTATACAGGAAGTACATACGTTAATTTTCTTTACAGTACCGTTTATTTCAGTCTTTACACTATGTAAGTTCGGTCTTTGCTTGTAGATATGGTGCTTGTTTGAAAAGCAAACCTTATTTGCTTTTAAAGGCTTTTTTTCACAAACCTCACAAAATTTGGCCATTACTATTATCTCCATTTATTTCTTATTGTGTTGAATATAATACTAGAAACCATGTTAATTTTGCAAGTGCAGTATCAATGCGCAATTAGAGTCCGGCACAGGTTCCTGATATATAAACAGAGTCAGGCTTTTGCTTATTTATAAAATCAGTGCAGGTTTCATTTTCCTGCAGGTTAAAAACCAAAAAATCCGCCTGCTTATCCTTTTCAATTGAGCCGATAATGTGGTCTAGCCGAAGGATTTTTGCAGGGTTAATTGTAAGCATATCAAGAACAGTAAGCGGTTCAACTCCTGCATCACTTACAAACCGTGCCTCATTGAGGATATTGAGGTCATAATTGCTGCATAAACTGTCTGTTCCAATACCTATCCTGTGCTGAAATGCTTTAATAGCCGCCTTAACGTCCAGCGTCCTGTTATGAAGTATCATATTACTTCTGGGGCAATGTGCGACAGCTGTGCCAAGTCCTGCAAGTTCCGGGTAATCTTTAGGTTCAAGCTGGTTTATATGCGCAAGGATTAAGTTTTTATAAGGTAAGTTCAGGTTTTTTAAGTATGAAACAGGGTTAAGTTTAGTTTTAGTTGGCTTTAATTGGTCTACACCCGCGAATTCATGTATTTTATTAACCTCAGAAACCCCTGTTTTGATCCATTGAATTTCTTCCCGTGATTCTGCGAAGTGGGTGTGGATTAAAACATTGTTTTTACGGGAATACTCACTGATTTTTTCCCATAATTTGCTATGGACATTGTAAACAGAATGAGGAGAGATCCCCAGGAAGGTTGATTTAGAGCATTTTTGCTTAAGCCGTTCGTATTTTTGCCTGAAGAGTTCAAAATATTTATCAGAAGTTTCTTCTGATGCAGCAAAAACCTCAAAGAAGATATATGACTTAACAGGGCTGTTATTGAGGGTTTCAAAGTACATTTCCTCTGATGAAAGCTGTGCAATACAGGTTGTTCCCGACAGAAGCGCCTGCTTTAAGCCTTGCTCAAAGGATTCTTGCTTTTCCCGGTCAGTTAAGCAGATGTATTCGATCATTAAATCAAGAATCCAGGATACAAATGACTTTGGTTTAACTCCAATCAGAAATTTTTTAAAATATAAAACTAACCTTTTAAGTTTATTAACAATATTTTTAAACTTTTTTTCCCTAATATTAGTATACTGAAGGTGGGTATGCAGGTTTATAAACCCGGAAGTTATAACTGCATTGCCAAAGTCCACAACTTCACAGTCATTAATATTAAGTCCCCCCGGGCTTATGACATCAAGAATCACGCCGTTTTCAACGAGCAAAGCGTGGTTTTCCAGGACAACCCCATTGCCCGGCAGAATCCACTTTGCTTTGTAAAGAGTCTTCATGCGCGAATTATTGCAAATATTTCCTTACATATCTTTAACAGCTCAGAAACTTCGCTGACAGGGATCATATTTGCCCCGTCGCTAAGCGCTTTTTCCGGCTCAGGATGGACTTCCATAAAAATAGCGTCGGCTCCTGCCGCAATGGCTGATTTTGCAAGGGTTGACACAAATTCACGCTGGCCTGAGGATACGGTTCCCGCGCCTCCCGGAAGCTGTACGCTATGTGTTGCATCAAATACAACAGGATAACCCAGCCCCTGTATAATTGGAATTGCCCTCATGTCAGAAACGAGGTTTCCATAGCCAAAGCTGACCCCTCTTTCAGTTATTAAAACTTTTTCATTACCGCTTGCCTTAACCTTTAAAGCTGCCTGATCTATTTGCCCGGGAGCAAGAAACTGGCCTTTTTTAATATTTACTATCCTGTTTGTCTTTGCCGCTGCAACAAGAAGATCTGTCTGCCTGCAAAGAAACGCCGGTATCTGTAAAATATCAGCAACCTCTGCTGCCTGTTGGGCTTCCTCCGGGGTGTGGATGTCTGTTACAATGGGAAGATCCAGGTCCTGCTTGATTTTAGCAAGAATTTCCAGTCCTTTATCTATACCAGGTCCCCTGTAAGATTTCAATGAAGTCCTGTTTGCCTTGTCATACGAAGCTTTAAAAATATAAGGTATGTCCAGCTCAGTTGTGATTTCTTTTAGTTTCTCCGCTGTCTGAAATGCCGTTGAACCCTCATTTTCAATCACGCATGGCCCTGCCATCAATACCAGCTTATCTTTTCCTACTGAAAAATTTTTTACATTAACACTATTCAATTTCCTGCTCCAAATAATTTGATGTGTTTATTTTAAAGTATTACAAATCAGACTTCCACGCAAAATTTTTTCCTGTAATTTGCATGACTTATCATGATAAGTCATGTCATGTATTGACAGCGTTATAGTTGTATGAAATAATGATAATGTATTTCCTATAGCCGATTTGAGCTAAAAATACTTTTTAGTTCTTCCTTGTGAAGAGTGTTTTTCGTGCAGATTTTTTAAAAATTACCTGGTTAAAGGGAGCTTATGAATATGCTTAAAAATAAAGGTTTTTCCCTTGTAGAAATTTTAGTTGTGCTGGTGGTGATAGGAATAATAATAGCATCGGCAATGCCTTTGATGACAAAAATGGCTCAGAATAAAACGGGCGTTGACAAAAACACAATAATTTGTATATCTGAAAGCCCTGCTGAGTGGTATAAAACCGACGGTACTACAGAGCTTCCTGCCGAAGGCACAATATGCAGGGATGCGGTAACAGATATTCAACATAACAGAGGCAGGGCTTTAGAAACGGTAAAATGGTACGCAAACAACGGTAAAACAGAATTACAGAAAGTAACAGCTAAAAAACTGCTCAGAACAGTTTGTGACCTGGGTGGAGAAAAAGCCTGCGATTATTTCATAAATTCCTGCTGGAAATCAGGCAGTGATTCAATACCT
>JANQEB010000046.1 GCA_028278605.1 Candidatus Gastranaerophilales bacterium | reverse complement strand
TCGGCATTACCCCTCCGGCAAATAACACTCCTTCCGCGCAATCCATAACCCTCTCAGTCTGCGCATCCCTGTTTCCACGCTCAAAACGGTCAATTTTATTTTTTACATATTTTAAACTTTCGGTAACACTACCCAAATCATCCCTTACCGCACCTGAAAGCTCGCTTGAATTACTGCCGAAAGCCGGCCTGTCTCCGGGCTGAGTCCTGAACCCATAATCGGGGTAGAGTTTTGTGACATCTAAGACCATTAAGCTTCCCCAAATTATATAAACGCAAAGTTGTACCTTCCATTTATATAAAAACGGATTTTTCGCTAAAATTGCCCCATTCCCGGATTTCTTTACAAAAGGTTAACATTTTTTTGGACAATATTATTATTTCAGCTACTTAATTGTATTTAACAGGTTCACCATTTCAATCGCGCTTTTTGCTGCTTCAGCGCCTTTGTTTCCTGATTTTGTGCCGGCTCTTTCAATTGCCTGTTCTATATTATCAGTAGTTAAAACCCCGAAAATAACAGGAACTGAAGTGCTTAAGCTAATCTGGGCCACGCCTTTTGCAATCTCGGAAGCAACGTATTCAAAATGCGGCGTGCTTCCCCGGATAACGGCTCCTAACGTGATTACAGCATCGTAATTTTTAGACTCCGCAAACTTTTTTGCAACCAGCGGGATTTCAAAAGAACCTGGAACCCACGCCATCTCTATATTTTCCTCGGAAACCCCGTGTCTTTTAAGCGCATCAATGCACCCGGAAAGGAGTTTTGAGCCGATAAACTCGTTAAAACGCCCGATTACAATCGCAAATCTTCCCTTTTGCGCTGTTAAATTACCTTCGTATACTTTTACCATTTTTATTATTCTCCACTATATATCAGTCCGGAATATGTTCTATTTTATCACGCCTGATAACCCTAATTTGCAAGTTTATGTTTTTTTATATTAAAAGATAATTCAAATCCCAGGCTGTCAATAATCTTAATAATAGTGGAAAAGTCAGGATTTATCTTGTTCCCGAAAATTTTATATAAATAAGTCCTGTTTATGCCTACTTTGCGCGCAAAGTCAGAGATAGAACCCTGCGCCTGCACAAGCGGTTTTAAGCAATACAAAAAAGCCTTCTTGTCCCCGTCTTCCATATACTCCATGAAACATGCCTCAAGGTAACCTTTTGCTATTTCAGTATTTTTAAGTTCTTCCAGTAAAAAATCATCAAAATCAGGGTATGTATCTATTAATCTTTTTTCTTTTTTAGCCATTTTTATTCCTTTCTTTATGATCTTTAAGATATTTTTGAGCTTTTTCAATATCATCTGATTGTCTTGTTTTATTTCCGCCCAATAATAGCAATATTATTGTCCGGTCTTGCTCGGCAAAATAAATCCGCACTCCATTTATAAACTTTAATTCAAATACATCACCGGAAAGAGTTCTGTAACTTCCATAATTACCGGTTATAATTCTTTTTAGTCTCTGGTTTATTTTACCTTTTAGAGAGTTGTCCAGTCTTTTATACCATTGCTTAAATGGAATTTTCCCGTCGCTGGTCTCGTAGAACTTTATTTGTTTTTCTTCCATGCCCAAAGTGTATCAGATTTGAGACAGTTTTTCAAGTCTTGATAAATACTTTAATCCAGGATATGTTCCATTTTATCACGCTTGGTACACATATATTTTTCGTTGTGTTTATTTACGCAGGAAGGAAGCTTTACCCGTCCGTCAATTTCCAGCCCGTAACCTTCCAGGCCAACGATCTTCTTGGGATTATTAGTTATCAGCCTGAAATTTTTAATTCCAAGGTCAAGCAAAATCTGTGCGCCAACCCCGTAATCTCTCAGGTCAGGTTCAAAACCCAATGATATATTAGCTTCCACGGTATCCTGCCCCTGTTCCTGAAGCATATAAGCTTTTAGCTTGTTTAAAAGCCCGATCCCCCTTCCTTCATGGGCTCTTATATACACAAGAACCCCTTTCCCTTCTTTTTCAATGAGTTCAAGAGCATTGCCAAGCTGGTCTCCGCAATCACACCTTAAACTATGGAAAATATCACCTGTAAGGCATTCACTATGCATCCTTACAAGCGGGGAATCGTCCCTAAATTCCTCTGGTGAGCCTTTTACAATTGCAACGTGCTCTGAATTGTCAAGTAAATTCATATACCCGTAGATATCAAATTCCCCAAATACAGTAGGGAGGTTGGCTTTTATAACCCTTTGCACAAATCTTTCCTTTTTTAGCCTGTATTTAATAATCTGCGCAACTGTTATGAACTTTAGACCGTGCTTTTTAGCGAACTTAATAAGCTCATCCCGTCTTGCCATGGTGCCGTCTTCGTTTAAAATTTCGCAAATAACCCCGGCCGGGTATAAGCCGGCAAGTTTTGCAAGGTCAACGCTGGCTTCTGTCTGGCCAACGCGTTTTAAAACCCCGCCCTTTTTAGCTTCCAGCGGGAAAATATGCCCCGGTCTTCTTAAATCAGCAGGCCTGGTATTCGGGTTTACGAGGACTTTTATTGTAGTTGCCCTGTCAGCAGCAGAAATTCCTGTTGTAACATCAAAAACAGAGGATGCGTCAACACTTACAGTAAACGCCGTTTCATGTGATTCAGTGTTTTCAAGAACCATCTGGTTTAATTTAAGCTCTTTTGTACGTTCCGGCGTTAAAGGAACACAAATTAACCCCCTGCCCTCAGTAATCATGAAGTTTATTATCTCCGTGGTTATCTTTTCAGCGGCGCAAACAAGGTCTCCCTCGTTTTCCCTGCCTTCATCATCAGCTATAATAACCATTTTACCGTCTTTTATATTCTGAATCGCTTCTTCAACGAGGCTGAACTCAAATTTATCATCAATTGCATCTTTTATAGGGTTAGTCTTTTTGTTCATAGTTTTTCTCTCAATATTGTTTAGTCAATGAACCCGTGTTCTTTAAGGTAGTTTTCGTTAATATTTCCGGTCATATTATCGTATTTCCCGACGAATTTTTCAACATACTTGGCAAGAATATCAGGTTCAAGGTTAATTTTGTCGCCGGGATTCAAAAATTTAAGGTTTGTATGCTCAATAGTAACAGGAATAACCGTAGCAGAAAAGGAGTTTTCCACGATTGAAGCAATTGTCAGGCTAATTCCGTTTATGCTCGCTGAACCCTTGTAAACCAGGTATTTCATTATATTTTCCGGTGCCCGGAAGTAAAAATTATAAGCTATACCCTGCTTTTCTTTTCTCAAGAAAGTGCCTGTACCTTCAACGTGGCCTGAAACTATATGCCCGCCAAACCTGCTGCCTGCTGCCATTGCCCTTTCAAGGTTAACGCGCCTGTCCTGTTTGTAATCGTTTAAAATTGTCAGTTTAAGTGTTTCAGCAGAAGTTTCAACTTCAAAGCCGGCAGGAATTATAGAAGTAACGGTCTGGCAAGCCCCGTCAATTGCAATGCTATCGCCTTCTTTGAGCTCATCAAGGATTTTTTCGCAGTTAATAGAGATAACAGCGCTGTTATCGTATTTTTTTATGCCGGCAACTGTACCGACTTCTTCAATAAGTCCTGTAAACATAACCTCTTAATTAACACAAAAACAAAATTGTTTTAATCAAGAAATTATTGATTAAACAGTCAAAAGGGCCGCACACACGCGACCCTCAAAGCTACGAAAAGCTTCCGTTTGACTAAAAATGTTCTTCATTTATTATATACCCGGAATTGACATATTTTAAACCTTTTTTTTTATTTAATTTTCAGACCGGTTCTAGTGATTATTTATAAATGTTCTTTCCAGTCCGACAGGCAAGCCAAGTCTTCCTTTCTCTGTCATATATATTGACAAAATATCGCGTTTAGGATTGCTTGAGTCATCTGAGTTAGGCTCTTTATAAGAATTAACGTCAACTTGTATTTTTATACATTCTCCTGAGAGTTCAGCAACATCACTACATGTGGAAGAGCTAAAGCCGCTATCAAGGTTATACCACCTCATTCCGTTTGTAGTACTAAAATTGGAAGTTGTATCCGGAAGTGAGCTAAATGTACAGTTTCCAATTCCCACAGTGTTCATTGCGTCCATAAAATTACCGCAAAAAGTGTTATTATTGAATCTTCCATCTTGATATACCAGAGTATCGTTTATTAACTCGTCTATTATATTTTCAGTTAATTTATAAGCTGTTATAAAAAGCTTTTGATTATTTTTTTGGCTTAAGTCAGAAGTTATAAAAGGAATTGTAATTGAATACATTACTCCTATTATTGCCAGTGCAAGCAATATTTCTGCTAAGGTCATTGCCGGATATCTTTTAAACTTTTTTTTGCGCATATATATTAATTACCCCTGTTTATTATATTCCCATATTATATGATTGTATTCAACAAACTTATTTTTCAAAATTTATTTTGTATAAAGGCATTGAGGAAATTATAACAATTTCAAAGTCAGGCAGGAATAAGTTTTGAATGTTTTGTAACTTTATAATATATTTTAGGGATCAGAGTTGCAAGAAGAAGAGGGATTGAAATGAGCCTGAAAAAAGTAGCTGTAATCGGAGCAGGCAATGTTGGTTCTGAAGTTGCCAACCAGCTGGTAAGCAAAGAGCTTGCAGACGTGGTTTTGATTGATAAACTGGGAGATTTTGCCGGAGGAAAAGCCCTGGATATTCTCACATCAGCTTCTTTAAAAAATTCAAGCTCTAATATTGTTGGCGGCGATGATTATAGCCTTATAGAAAACTCTGATATAGTTATTATTACAGCAGGTCTGGCCAGAAAACCCGGAATGTCCCGTGAGGAACTCGTCGAAGCCAACGGAAATATCATTGCAGAAATAGTTAAAAATGTAAAAAAACTCTGTCCTGATGCAATTATAATAATGGTTACAAATCCCCTTGATGTCATGACATACCTGGCATACAAGATTTCAGGGTTTAAACCGGAGAAAGTGATTGGAATGGCTGGTGTTCTTGATACAGCTAGGTTCAAAGCATTTATCGCAGAAGAACTTGGGGTTTTCGCAAAAGATATCAATGCTATGGTACTTGGCGGACACGGCGATGAAATGGTTCCTCTCATAGAAACCACAACTGTTTCAGGAATCCCGCTTAAGCAACTTGCAGATGATAAGACAATAGAAAGGCTTGTTGAAAGAACAAGAAAGGGCGGTGCTGAGATTGTCGGGCTTCTAAAAACAGGTTCTGCATACTATGCGCCTGCTATTAGCGCAGTGGAAACGGCTGAAGCAATCTTAAAAGACAGAAAAAGCATACTTCCGGCTTCTGTTTTTGTTGATGGACAGTATGGAGCAAAAAATATTTATCTTGGAGTTCCTGCTATACTTGGGGCAAACGGCGTGGAAAAGGTAATTGAATTTGATATCAGCCAACAAGAGCGTGAATTGCTGCAAAATTCCGCTCAGGCCGTAAAAAATACCATTGAAAAACTTGAAGAGGCAATGGGTATAACCCAATGATTAAAAGTATGTCAGAAATTAAATCTTCCCAAATAACAGAAGCTGTCAGCTATTTATGCAAAAAAGCTGCCTGCTTCCTCCCGGAAGATGTTTATATGGGAATAAAGGACATCCATTCCAGGGAAACCTGCGAGATAGCAAGGAATTTTCTTGAGGAAATAATGATTAACTCACACCTGGCCTGTAAAGCAAGAAGACCAATGTGCCAGGACACCGGAATAGTAACTGTTTTTGCCGAAGTTGGGCAGGACGCAAACATAATTGGTGATGACCTTGAACTTGCTATAAATAAAGGAATTGAAAGGGCGTATCAGGAGTTTTACCTTAGAAAATCAATAATTAACGACCCGGTTTTTGAAAGAATCAATACAGGCACAAATATTCCGGCTGTGATTCATACAAAAATTACTCCGGGAAGCTCAATTAAAATATCTGTTCTGCCAAAAGGCAGCGGAAGTGAGAACATGAGCGCAGTTAAAATGCTCAAACCCTCTGAAGGCATAGAAGGCATAATTGATTTTGTTGTTGAAACCGTAAAAAATGCCGGTCCTAATTCCTGCCCGCCGCTTTATGTCGGGGTTGGAATTGGTGGGACTTTAGAATACGCTGCCATGTTAGCTAAAAAAGCTCTTATGAAAGAAATTATCCCTATAACTGACCTTGAGATTCTTGCTAAAACTGATAAAACAAAGGAATTGGAGTTAAAAATCCTCAATGAAATCCAAAAAACAGGAGTGGGAACAGAAGGTTTCGGCGGAAAATATACGGCTTTTGCGGTTAGCTTGGAGACACATCCCTGTCATATGGCAAGTTTACCTGTAGCAGTAAACTTAAACTGCCATGCTGCAAGACATGCACAAATAATAATTGATGAAAATACTGACATTCCTGAACTTATAGGTCCGGATTTTGAAATACCGCCCCTGAAAAACCATACTAACTATTTTTCATATAAAAAACTTACTCTTCCGCTAAAAAACGAGGATATTGATAGCCTTAAGGCAGGAGACAGGGTGCTATTGACCGGTGAAATCTTCACAGCAAGAGACGCTGCACATAAAAAGCTGGTTCAGGCCATAAAAAACGAAGATAAACTGCCCTTTGACCTGGAAAACCAAACCATATACTATGTTGGTCCCTGCCCCGCTGCTTGCGGCGAAGTCATAGGACCCGCAGGTCCTACCACATCAGGACGCATGGATGCTTATACCCCTGCGTTGCTTGATTTAGGGCTTAAAGGGACTATAGGCAAAGGCAGAAGAAGCCCTGAAGTTATTGAATCTATAAATCAAAACAAAGCTGTATACTTTGTTGCAACCGGCGGAGCTGCCTGTTTGATTTCTGAAAAGATAATGTCTGCTGAGGTTTTTGCCTATCCGGAGCTTGGGGCAGAGGCTATTTATAGGCTCCGGGTAAAAGACTTCCCTGTTATCGTTGGTATAGATAGTAAAGGGAACGATTTTTACAACAGGATTTAATCGGGAACATATTCTAAAATATCGTGGGCTGTACAGTCCGGAGCTTTTAATATTAAAATAAAGGTTGTGTTAACTTCCATAATAGGGGGGTAAATCCTGAGTAAATATTTATAGGAGGTATTAACTCCTTTATGAATTATGAATAATAAGCAACAATTGAAAATAGTATTATATAAAACCCCTGCCAATAATGAGCCTGTTGGTAAGTGGATTGACTCTCTTAATGATAATGACCGGTTAATTGTTGCTAAGGATATAAAAACTGTCCAGATTGCTTATCCGGCAGGAATGCCCTTAACAAGACCATTAAAAGGATATAAGCCCCTAGAGGAAGTAAGAAGCTCATTAAGCACAAATAAAATAGCAAGAATCATATTCTATGTTGAAAATAATAGAATGTTTCTCTTGCATGCTTTTATAAAAAAATCGCAAAGTACACCTAAAAAGGAGCTTAATACAGCTTTTAAAAGGTATAAAATACTGATAAAGTCTGATCTGGTTGATTAAGCGAAGGAAATAACTAATCTTTTGCCTAAAAATTTAGCAATTTTTTCTATATTCTTAAGCGTAATAGAAGTATTTTCAGGATCAAGAAGTCTGTCTATAGCTGTTCTGGAAGTTTTAAGCTCCTGGGCAAGTCTGGTTTTAGTCATTTTACGCTCTTTCATAGCCTGTTCAAGCTCATAAGCCATAACTTTTTTAATAGCTGCAGCTTCTGCTTCTTCAAGCAATCCACGTTCAGCTAAGAAGTCATCAAAATCGCTTCCGACTCTATTTTCATCAATCATTTTTTATTTCCTTATATAATTAAATGTTAATTATATTGTACCATTTTTAGTGCTTTTTTCAAGTCTTTGGACAAAATATTTGATTTGCAGGAATCATTGTAAACAGCAAAGGGAACGATTTTTATAACAGGATTTAATCGGGAACATATTCTAAAATATCGTGGGCTGTACAATCCAGAGCCTTGCAGAGTTTATCTAATGTTTTAAAGTTAATATTTGTTGTCCGGGCATAATATAACCTTATAACAGTAGTTTTACCCAGCCCTGTTAATTGTTGAAGCTCAGACATTTTCATTCTTTTTTCACCAAGTATCTTAGATAAATTATTTTTTAGCATAGTTTAATCCGGAATGTACTCCAGCAAGTCAGAAATACTGCAATCCAGCTCTTTACAGAGCTTGTTAAGCGTTTCTACCCCAATGTTTGAGTTTTTTTCATAATATAGTTTATGAATAGTAGTTTTACTAAGACCTGTGGTTTTTGCTAAATCAACCGGTCTTATTCTTTTACGACCCATAATTTCAGATAATTTAATTTTAATCATACAACGAACTAAACAAGATGCACGGCAAATACTTTTTTATATTTTTAATCTTTGGTATTAATCGGGAACATATTCTAAAATATCACTGACAGAGCAGTCTAAAGCCTTACAGAGCTTTGCAAGCGTAATAAAGTTAATATTACTGGTTTTATTATGATACAATCTGAAAATTGTATTTGTGCTTAAACCTGTATTACGATGCAATTCACGCATATTAATACGTTTTTCACCCATTATTTTTGATAAATTATTCTTAATATCCATATATTTGAATTATAGCAATCTTTTTTTCCGCTTGATTTTTATTACTACGTATAGTAATATTGTTTTTATTCATAGTAATAAAATTTGTAATATTTTTAACAAAAGGAGTCTGAAAATGGATGAAGAAAAATGGTACAAAATAGATAATTTAACACTGGAAGCTGATATGTTAAGCCAGGTCCTCGATGATGCCCTGAAATTCCACGGACATAAGCGTGGTATCACAGCAATATGCTTTTTATCAGAGATTATCCGCAAAAAATTTGATGAAATAAGAAATTTATTCTAGTACTCTGTTAAATTAATTTTGTCCGTCATCCTGAGCCCACCCCACCCATGGTGGGGGGTGGCCGAAGGATCTCAGGTAATGAGATTCTTCGCC
>JANQEB010000026.1 GCA_028278605.1 Candidatus Gastranaerophilales bacterium | reverse complement strand
AATTGACTGCTTTGAGACTTCTAAAAATTATCGGGCTTATAAACAGGCCTATCTAAACAAGATGGGAATTAACGAAGTTATTTTTAAGGGGTGTATGGCAAAAAGCCACTTGAATAACATGTTGTACGGCATTAAAAACGTTAAAATCAAAATCGTCGGCATTGACAAATACGGCCGACTGCTGGGAGTTATCTACGGCAAGGATAACCTGAACATAAACCAGACCCTCCTGAACCACGGCATTTGCTCCAGTTATGTTTATAAAAACTAAAACTTATATTCGATTAATGCAGATTTAAAGTTGTTGGGGCAATTTACAAAATTGCCCTAGCCTACCCAACTGATACTAAAGATACATCCGTCATTGCGCACGAAGCAATCCATACAATGGCGGATTGCTTCGTCTTTTGCCGGTCGCTTGTAATGACCTGTAATTCCCGCAGGTTCTAAGTGAGGGCACCCTCACTATGGGGCAGCATACGAGAAATCATCTGCTTTATATACTTATTGGAAAACACTGTCTCGTTTGCCTGGAATTCCCTTGCTATAACCCCGAATACATTAATGTTATAGTTCTTAAATTGCCTGTGAATCTTTCTTATGACTGATTTATTTGTCTCAAGCCCGTTTATAAGTACAACCCCATCAACATAAAGCCCTGCCATAAACGCGTCAGGAACAGCTAAAGCCGGTGGTACATCTACAAGCACCCAGTCATAATTCTTTTTAAGGTTTTTAATCAGATGCCTGAAAGCTTCCGAGTAAAGAAACTCGCAGGGGTCAGGCACATTACCGTTGTTTGGCAGGATGAAAAAGTTGCTGATATTAGGGATTGAACGTACATAATGCTTGATTTGCTCTTCATCAAAACTGCCTGTTTCTTTCAAATCCTTGCTTATAGAACTTAAAAGCTCTACCAGGCTGTATTTTGGAGCAATTTCAAACCCTGATTCCCTGCCGATTGACGGCGTGCGCAAATCAGCGTCAACCACTAAAACTGACTGTCCTGTCCTGCTTAAACCATAGGCTGTGTTCATAATGATAGTCGAGCGTTTTTTAGAAGACTCGGAAGATGTAAACGCAAGAACCTTTTTCTCGGTAAAATCCCCTTTGATTCTCAGGCCGGAAACGGTTTTTTGATAGGCAAGGGAATAAAATGAAGCGGTTTCCTCGATTGCAAAAATTATGTCCGGCTCATCGTATAAGTCAGTGTCAAGCCACGGTATCACCCCCAGGACAGGAGTATCAAGGTCTTTTTCTATTTCTTCAATACTTCCATAGGTGTTTTTGAGAACTTCTCTAATTAAAACAAAGGATGTAGCCAGAAAACCAAAGATTTTTACAAATATAAAAATCAACTCGAATCTTCCGGGAAAAGCTGCTGAAATGGGGGTTACCGGATTATCAACTACGTTTACAATTCCGGGAGTGCCTGTTTTTTGGACTTCCAGCTCGGCCTGCCTGGTTTTTAGAGTGTTTGCAATATTTACAAGCGCGGTTTCCTGCTGTTCATAGTCTGAAAGCACAAACTGCCTCTCCGGAATCGCTGCCCTTCTTTGCTTTAACTGCTCCAGGGCTTTTGAAACGCTGCGGTTCCGGGCCTGGATCTGTGTATATTTTTGTTTACTACTGATCAAAACTTCCATCATACCTGTTGTTACAGGGTCGGTAATTTGCAGGTCACTGTTTTTAAGCTCTTTACCAAGGTTTAATTTCATCTGGCTCCGGATCTGGCCTTTTACCCTGTCTATTCTGGATTTTATGTTTTTTATTTCAGGGTGAAGCCCGGTATACTTAGTCGAAAGCCCTGCCAGTTCATCCTGGAGTTTTTCCAGTTTAGAAGAAAGGTTTGTCATGCCTGATGTTAGGACTATACTGTCCAGTGAATAACTATCAAGGCCGAGGCTTTGAGATATAGTTTTGATTTTATAAGCCTCAGCTGCTGTTGCCAGGTTTAATTCCTGCTGTTTATTTTCAAGGGTAGTAATCCGGCTGGCCAGTTCTCTTGATTCCTGCGAAAGATCGACTGTTGCGTTGTTTTTTCTGAACTCTTTTATTTTATTTCTCACTTCCAGCAGCTCTTTTTGTGTCTGCCGGAGTTTATTTTCCACTGCTTCAAGGTTTTTGGAAAACCCGTTTCTTTCCGTTTCAATGTTTAAGCTCTTATAGGCTAAAACTGCCGCCTGAGCTATGTCATATGCTATTTCCGGGTGTGTCCAGGCTGCTGTGAGTTTAATTATATCTGTATTATCGGGATTTTTTATATTAATTGCATTTTTTATCCTGGCTATGCCTTTACTGTCTTTTAATTTCAAAAGATGTTTTGCTTTTACACTATGCCAGACCTTACGATAGAGCCGGTCTGATTTTAAAACTTCCATCTGGGTAGATAAAAGGGTTGGACTCTCACCGAAAGATGATCCTTTTATAAGAAGCCTGGCTTCTGACTTATAAACCGGCTTGAATATAAGCAGGGAATATAAAAGCCCTGCAATAAAACCTGCAATCATACAGGAAACAATAAGTTTTGTGTTTCTGTTTAAAAGCGTAAATATTTTTCCCGGACTCAACTTTATCACTACCTTTTCTCCTTTAAATTCCTGATAAACTACCTTAAACTAGTCCAATGCAACTAATGGGCCTGCTGCTCTCCCTGCGGCGCCTACTAAAGACAGGAAAAACCTGTATATTTTGCTTGAAACCCCTTTTCTTTTGTCATAAACATTTATTGTGTCGTTTGGCCTTAAAACAATATCCTGAACGGAAGGGTCGATTACAATCGTGGAAACAGCCCCGCTGTTGGTTACCCGGTGAATTTTAACAGCCTCGGTTTTGGCGCTGAGCCTGAAACCCTCTGATGCAGCTATGGCGGTGTTGATACCGGGGCTTTTTGTTGTTAAAAAATGGACTCCGGGTTTTTTTACAGCGCCTACGACTTTTACGGGAAAATCTTCAGGTGCGATGGATGAACTTGATATAAGCAGGAAATCACTGTCAGAAAGCCAGATATTCTGTCTTGCCGGGATAAAAACCGTATCTCCTGAGCTTAAATAAATATCCTGAGAGGAATCCCCGTTCTTTATCAGGTTAAGCAGGTTATAAGTCCTTTTTTTACCTGTTCTGCGGTTTACAACCTGGATGTTTTCCAGGTCAGCGCTATATTTAATTCCCCCGGCATCTGCTATTACACCTGCAAGAGTAGGGGGCATGTAATTTCCGGCTTCTGAAATTTCACCGTCTTTATAGTGCTGGTATAAACCCGGTTTTTGCACTGCCCCGTGAATATAAATTTTAGGGATGTGAATACTGTTTACATGGACTGAAACAATAGGGTCTATAAAGTATTTGCTTAATTGCGCGGCTAAAATAGTTTTAACTTCATCAACATTAAAGCCCGCGACTTTTATTTCCCCCACAGGGTGCACATTTATGTAACCGTCATATTTGACAAGGATTTTTTCCTGCTCCAGTTCCTGCTCTCCCAGCACAGAAATATTAAGCGTATCACCCGGAGACACCATATATCTGTCTGAAAATGTCTGGATATGAGCTTTTTGAACTTCCTGGGCGGAATTAACATTTTTTAACTGTTGCCTGAATTTTACTATATCAACCGGGTCAATTTCTCCGGCTTTTAGTTGCGGGATATACATCAGTACCAGCATGAAAAACAAAATAATGCCTGCTATTTCTCTCATAGATATGTACTCCTCCTGGTTTTAAAGCTGAAAACAGAGTAATTATTAAAAGCATTATTTTTTAAAACTTCAAAATTAAATATTCTACATATGGGTGATTAATTGAATAAACCATGATAATTTTTTAAACTAAAGTATCAGGCCAATGTTTACCATAAAGTTCTATGCAGAAAATAAACAGCGGGGTTTACCCGGTTAAAATCCGTTTAGAACAGGTAACCAACCTTATAGGAGAGAAGAAAAAGTCCGTAAGTCCGTAAAAATTCAGGCAGTTTTATAAGTATTTGTATTCTGCCCGGAGAAAATGTCCTGGTTTGGATCACAAATATCGAATATCTGGTTTAACCTGGTCTGGTAAATTAACTGTGAAACATACGGCTGTAAATTATAAAGTTTGACCTCCAGGTCATAGCATGATGCAAACTGGTAAACATTTATGATGGAAGCCAGGCTTTTAGAGTTAACTTTTGAAATCTGGCCCATATCCAGGTAAAAAATTCTGTAACCATCTTCTGATAAATTTTTCATGAGGTTTTTGAAAGCCTCTGTAATTTCGTCATTAAGTATGTTTGCAGGCACTTCAATGACGCATTTGTCTTTAAACTTTTGCACAGACCGGTTCATGGTATTCAGGTGCTCCTCCTCCGTATGTTTTCAAGGTTTTTATGTTAAAAATTATTAAAAAAAATGAAGATGAGTTCTTGCTAATCCCCGCTTCGCGTGCAGGAGCGACGTTTTCTTAATGTCGGGCTTTGCGGTTAAGCAAGTATTCAACAAAAATATGTTATCAAGTTTTGTTGAATAACACAAAATCGTTAATTTTTGATAATAAAAGTTAAATTTTAGTATAATTTGTCGTGGAAAACTTTTTTAACATTTTCAGCAGGTTTAAAGCAGGAAAATTTGCCTTTTATTGGTAATAGAGCCGGCTTAGTCAGTTTGGCGTACCCACCTGCCATTAATAAGTTCGATCACTTCTGTTTTTCCGTCCCGGCCTGTAACTTTTATTTCACTCAATTCTCCATTAGGACCACCATAAATCTTCTCTACTGGGCAGTGGTATAAAAATACGTGATTTGTCATTGCGAGCCCGGTACCCGCCATGGGCGGGGCGGGCGAAGCAATCCATCACTAAGTAGACTCAAGTGGAT
>JANQEB010000007.1 GCA_028278605.1 Candidatus Gastranaerophilales bacterium | reverse complement strand
GCCTATGGCGGGAGGCGGCTCAGAATGACGATTCTATAAAATTTACTTAACTGTGCACTAGGCTATAATTCATTTTTAGCTAACCCGTCATTCGGGTTAATTAACTCGAGTCGCGAATTATTTTATGAGATGTTTCACTTCACTCAACATGACGATAAGTTGTTATTTCTCGGCCCTTAATATGATAAAATCAAAACATAATTTTATAGAGGATAAATATGAAAATACTGGTTCTTCATGGTCCAAACCTTAATCTTCTCGGCAAAAGAGAGCCTGATAAGTACGGCACCAATACCCTTGAAGAAATTAATAATAGCTTAAAAACCTTAGCTACAGAGCTTAATATACAAATAGAAATCTTTCAGTCCAACTCTGAAAGTGAGCTGGTAGATAAAATCCAGCAAGCAATTGACGGTTTCGATGGAATCCTGATAAATCCTGCTGCTTATACTCATACCAGCATAGCTTTAAGAGATGCAATACTTGCTGTAAATAAACCCTGTGTGGAGGTCCACCTGTCTAATATCCATTCAAGAGAGGAATTCCGGAATAAATCTTACCTTGCCCCGGTTTGTGTCGGCCAGGTAAGTGGTTTTGGGGATAAAAGCTACCTTCTTGGCTTACAGGCACTGGTAGGCTACATAAAAAAATAAGGTAATGGTATTTTTTGACATGATAAAATATTTTAATTTATTTGGGGTTTGGTGTAGGAGGTGCTAATGGCACGAACCTAATGCCCCTACGCCTAACCCTTAAAATACTGCTATTATTGCTTTTCATTCTCCTGTATTAAATCTTGTTTATTTTCTCAGACCACTATAACTTGAACTGTTATACTAAAATGAGTTAGTTTCCGATAAAACCGGCATAAATGAGACTGGGCTCCCGCTACCGCCGGCAAAGCCGGATTTTACCGGAAACGTCGCTCCTGCATGCGAAAATGCGGACAGCTTGCGAAGCAGGAACTGCACTTCGTTTTGCTGTCCATTTCGCCTGCTTCGCCATACCGATTTATAGAATATTATTTTCATTTAATGATTACTTATTGAAATCGGTATAGAGGTGGTCTCAAAAGTTTTTAATACTTTATAATAAGTATTTCGCTGTGCCGCTTTAAAACCGGCTTTTTGAATATACTTCACTACCTGCTCAACGTTAGTTTTATTAAAAACCCCTGCTGCTTTAACCACGTTTTCCTCAAGCATAGTTCCGCCAAAATCGTTTGCCCCGAAATTAAGTGTGGTTTGTGCAATATTTAGCCCCTGTGTTACCCAGGAGGCTTGAATATTAGGAATATTATCAATAACCAGTCTTGATACCGCAAGGACTTTCAGGTAATCAAAAGCTGTATTATTTAAGTTATTGCTTAACCCCTGAAAACTCCGTGACGGAGCAAACGTCCAGGGAATAAACGCTGTAAAGCCGCCTGTTTTATCCTGCAAATTTTTAATTAACAGTAAATGTTCAGCGATATGTTGTGCATTTTCCCCAAATCCAAAAACCATTGTCGCTGTTGTTTTTAGTCCAAGCTCATGCGCTGTTTCCATTACTTTCAGCCATTTTCCGGAAGATATTTTGTTCGGGCTGATTTGTGTTCTGATCTTATCAGAAAGAATCTCTGCCCCTCCGCCTGGAATCGAGGATAACCCGCTGTTTATAAACTCCTGCAACAGTTCTTTTATGCTTAAGCCGTTATTTTCAGCGATAAATGCTATTTCAGGCGGAGAAAACGCATGTATTGCAAGCTCAGGAAAGTCTGCCCTGAGTTTACTTAAAATTTCAGTATAGTACTCCGGCGGCAAATCCCGGTTTAAACCGCCCTGGAGCAAAAGCTGGGTTCCTCCGGCTAATACCAGCTCCCCTGTTTTGCGCTTGATTGTTTCATAATCCAGCTCATAAGCTTCCCGGTGAGTTTTGTCCCGGTTAAACACACAAAACTTGCATTTGCACGAGCAAATATTGGTATAATTTACGTTTCTGTCAATTACAAAAGTAACCGGGTCTTGATCAGGATGAAATTCCCTGCGTTTTTCGTTTGCCAGAAACCCAAGTTCAAGTAAATTATTGCTTTCAAGAAGGGTGCTAACTTCTGATATAGTATTTAATCGTGTTTTTAGACTAATCATTTCATTAATACTATATCAAAAGAGCTTATAAGTTTCTAATTCCTACTCTGTGCCGTTTGAATCGTGTTTTTCCAATATAATTTTATCAATTTTACTCATATTCAAAAGTATTTTTTCTGCTATTCTTGTCTGTAGTTCAACAGGAGCGCTTTTCAGGTGTTCAACGGCCAGGCATAGTGTTTCATCATTGTCATACCATCTTCTTCTCAAGTTTCGTAAGTATTTAGTGGGAACTTCTTTTACAAAAATGTTTTTTGACCGGGCCATTTGTGTAATCTTTTTTGCTACAAATTTTTGTTTTGCCCGCGGAGATTTTTCCAGATGGGCCATCAGTATACTGAGTCTTTCATTAATGTCGTACCACCTTTTAATATCTGACAATTTTTTTACCCCAAAATTTTACTTAACAGGCAAAAAGTTTTTTATTAACAAGATAATTAAAAACTACAATTTAGTAAATTGCAATTTTTGTAAAAACTTTTATAAAAAATATTTACAATATGTGGTTAACATGTTTATCGAACTTATTTATGAACTCTTTAATTTGTTTATTGTTATAAAAGCGGTTCTGGACTTAAGTCTCAGAACCGCTTAACTTATATATGAAATTTTTATAATTTATTTGTTTTTTTCAACCCTGATTGCACTATCAGGGCAGATAAGCTCACAGGTACCGCAGGCAATGCACTTTTCCGGGTCAGGTTGAACAGCAGGTGTTGAGTATAGACCTACTTCTTTTGACCACTGAAGGCATTTATCACCTTTTGCGTTTATAGGGCACTTTGTTATACATAAACCGCAGCCTTTGCATAACTCTGTGAACAGGTACCAGTTAGCCCTGCCTTTTCCGCAACCTTCAACTTTTATTCCTTTATTTTGAGTAGTTGTCATGTCTTTCTCCTTTTCTCTTATGTGGGTTGTTTTTTATTTCTTAACTGTGCAAAAAAAAGAGCTCTAAGCATAAAGAATCGGCCTAACCGAAGGTTTTCCAGCAATCTCTTTACCCAAAAGTTTTTTTAGAGGTTCTTTAAGTTCAGGTTTTTTTTGAACCGCTCTTCTAAGAATTTCTATAGCTCTTTCCTCTAGCCCGTGTGATACAGGGATACCTCCATTAACTCCTAAAGCATCTTTAACTATTTTAGCTTGCCTAATTGCTGCATGAACTTTACGGGCGAGATATTTTGCACCCACCCCAAACCCAACCTGCTTTTTTGCAGGGATGTGAGGTTTATATTGAGTCTGATTTACAGAAGTTATTTGCAATGTATTTTCCTCTTTTTTCTCTGCCCTCCGCACTTAATGCAGCATGGACAGCTTTTGGTTATACTGACGCTTTTGTTTCCATAAGTTCAATTCCCTTTTCAAGGGCTTTGAAGTTCATTTCTTTCAATTCAGGGTTCTCATCGAACTTCTTGCCAAAAGCAGCAATCATAGCGTCTTTAATATCCTGGATATCAAGCACGCCTGTTGCTTTTATGACAACACCGAGAATGATGATGTTAAATACCCTTGCGCTGATTTCATCGTTAGCAATCTGGTTGGCAGGAATGCCGATAATTTCTTTAGCGTTAAGCTCAGGTCTTGTGTTACAGATTGAGCTGTCGTATACAACTGTAGAATCCTTATCCACGTAGATTGAACAACGGTCAATTGCCCTATCAGAGAGCATGATTACGATGTCGCCCTTGGAGAACCTTGGTTCCCCGATTTCCTTATCAGAAATCTGGCAAAAAGCGATACTTACCCCGCCTCTTTGCTCTACACCGAAGTTAGGGATATACAGGACTTTTTTATTAGCGGCGTATCCGGCTTCCACGAGGATCTTGGCGATACTTTGCACGCCATGTCCGCCTTCACCTGCCAGTACAATTTTTGTTCTTGCCATTACTTGACTCCTTCCAGTTCCTGAGGCATGACAAAGTCTTTTACCTCGAAATATTCTTCCATAGTTTTGATTTTATCCCAGGTAGTTACGTTGTTTGTTCTCCAGTTAAGAGGACAGATGGAAAGGACTTCCACAAATGAGAAGCCGCGGCCTTCAGCAACGTTTGTTAACGCTTTTTTGAAGGTTGTCCTTAATTTACGGAGGTTTGTAACGCTGACTCTTGTTACAAGCGCTTTTTCAGGGTCAACCAGTGAAGCCACCATCTCAGCGCCTTTAGCCGGTTTGCCCGAGGCTTCAATGTCTCTTCCGTATGGGGTAGTTTCCGTAACCTGGCCGGGTAACGTTGTAGGAGCCATCTGGCCGCCTGTCATACCGTAGTTAGTGTTGTTCACGAGGACTACCAGCATTTTTTCGTTTCTTACAGCGGCGTTTACAAGGTGTTGTGCGCCAATAGCAAGTCCGCCGCCATCACCCATATATGCGATTCCTACCGTATCAGGAACTGCTCTGGTTACACCGTAGATAACAGGTGTTGTACGGCCGTGGTGGGTCTGCACGGAATCCACGTTCATGTAGTTCCACGCTAAAAGGCTGCACCCGATATCACAACCAAACACCGCTCTTTGATGAAGTTCAAGGTCATCAATGGCAAATGCCAGTGTTTTAAGTATCATACCGTGTCCGCATCCCGGACAGAATTTACTTGCTCCGGGGTCAGCGTCCTGCGCTTGCGGTAGCCTTGGGGCTATATCTAATTGTTGAGGCATGTTTATTTTCTCCTTTTTTATTTAGTTTTCCTGTTTTTCATTGTTTGGTTCCCGCGGGTTTAATTTTTTGATGCCGCCGGGAGGTTCTGTTGGCCTGGAATCTCCATATTTGGCTATGAAATCCTCCAGCATATCAGATAAGTTATCAGTAAGTTTATCAGCTTTTGTGCTTCCGCCCATTTTGTTAACTCCTTACTTTTCTAATAAATTCTATAGTTATATCATCACTATTTCTTGCTATATAAAGACCCGGCACTTCATATTCCTCTCCTCCATCTTCTTCATATACCTTAACCTTTGTTAAATATAGTTCAACTATGCTACTAATCGTATCTGAATACGAAAATATTTGGCCCCTGTAAATTTTTTTGTTTTTGAAATCTCTTAAGTCAATCCAGTATTTATCATTCCTATTAAAAATGAAGCTCCATAAATCAGGTTCAGGAAACCTTCTTGATATTTTATTTAAAAAGATTTTATGGAAAATTCTGTTATTTATTATCAATGATAACCCTAAAGCCAGTAAAAAGGCTGTCAGACTGACTAAAAATATTTCAAATAAAATTCCTTCACCAAGAGGTTTATCAAGGTTCAGTAACAGGCTGAAAAATTTAACATCAGGAGTATTAAGGGCGGGTATTAACTTTAATAAGTATACAATTGAGTAATAGGTAAAATAACTTAAAAAAGCTAATAAAAAGGAATAAATTATAAAATAGGAAAATTCTCTTTTTCTGGAAATAATCAGTTTTTCTAAAAAAAACCAGCAGATTACCCCGGGCAAAAAGAGCAATATTATTCTAATTGTAAGTTCGCTTAATTGCATGAGAATTTTCCTGTGTTGTTAATTACCTGCAGGCAATTGCCCCGTCCATTTGCTCGACTTTTTCGACAATATCCCCGCCTGTGATTCCGACACCCATTTTATAAAGTGTTTCATATGGTGTTGTTAAGCCGTAGATCTTCTCGAATACAAGCCTTGCGAGCTGACCGTTTGCTGATTCCGCAAATAATAGCTGTTTTGAGCTTTCAACAGCTCTTCTTAACGGTTCAACCGCAAGAGGCCTGAGGGTTATCGGCCTGAACAGACCGGCTTTAATTCCTTTTGCCCTTAACTCGTCAATAGCGGTACATGCGCTTCTTGCTACAATACCGTGAGCAATGATCAGGATATCAGCATCATCAGCTTTGTATTCCTGGTATTCCTGAACTTCAGGAGCTATTGCGTTAAATTCCTCTTCAAATGAGTCAAGAACTTCCATCAGCTCTTCTTCCATGTTGAAAGTGTTTCTCATATGAACAGCTTTCCTGTCAACACCGACCAGGCCTTCTGCCCTGAGAGACGGGGTTGCGGGGATCATCCTGATTCCTTTTGACTCCGGGTCATAGGCAACGAAAGGTTCTCTCATTTTGCCCTGATATCCGTCAGCCAGCACGTATGTCGGGAATTTATATTTCCAGGCTGTATTAAATGATTTGATGGTATAGTCGTAAAGATCCTGGTGCCCTGCTGTTGAGTATACTATTCTGTGGCCTTCGCCGTTTCCTCCAAAGCATGTAAGCGTTGTTTCCTGCTGGGAATAGATAACTGTAGCGGTGCTTGGGCCCCCTCTTTGAAGGATTACGCAGACAAACGGGATTCTCATCATTTCCGCCATTGACATTGCGTCTTGCATAATGACATTTCCCGGCCCTGCTGTAGCTGTGAACGCTTTTTTACCTGCTAAAATCCCTCCAAGCGTAGAAAAACCGGCTGATATCTCATCTTCTGTCTGAAGAAAGCCGGCTTCTGTTTTTGGTAGGAGTTTACACCAGGTATGCATTACTTCGTTCTGCGGGGTAATCGGGTAACCGTACATAAATTCGGCTCCGGCTGCGACTGCTGCGTATGCGATAACCTCATTACCTGTCATAAACAGCTTTGTGTCTTCTGTAATTAATTTTTTTACCATATTTTTTACCTTTCGGGTTATGACACTAATCAACTTTGATTATAAATTACAATAATAAAATAACACAAACAAGAGATTTATGTCTTTAATACACTTATTATATAAGGCGAATTTTTTTCTAACTGGTTCCTTTAATAAATGTTATTATTCAGAATATGATTAATAACAAACTCTCAGAAATATTAGGCAAAAAAAGAATACGCATGTCTGAATTACAAAGAATGACAGGCCTGAGTCAAGCTGCAATAATAAATTTAACTTTTCCTCAAAGCAAGGACTTTCTCCTCTTCAGGATTAACCCAGAGCGTTTTTTCATGCGTATAAACCGCAAATCCCGGCCTGGAACCTGATGGTTTCTTCACGAACTTGCGTTTTGTAAACACAACCGGCACATTGGAGGAATCCCGGCCCCGGCTGTACCACGCTGCAATATAAACTGCCTCGTGAAGCGTAGTTTCAGGAATTTGCCTGTCTTTAGAACCCCTGATTACCACATGCGAACCCGGTATATCCAGGGCATGCAGCCAGATATCCTCCGGAGAAGATATTTTTAAGATAAACTCATTTTGCCTGTTGTTTTTGCCTGCCAAAATCTCAAAACCGTCTGAAGAAAGAAATTCCACAGGCTTAATTGCTTCTTTCTTCCTGGCAACCTGCTCTTTTTGCGCGGCGATACCCTGGCTTAGCAGCTCCTGCCTGATTTCATCCAAATCCTGCAAGCTTTCCGCCCGGTTTAAAGATTCTCTAACATCTTCTAAATACCTGATATCATCCCTGATTGATTTAAGAAGCCCTTCACTGTGGTTTGCCGCTGTTTTTGCCTTGTTATAGAGCCTGTAGTACTTCTGGGCATTAGCGGAAGGTGAAAGGGCCGGGTCCAGGGGGATTTCAATTGCGCGGTTTTGGTTATAAATGTTTTCAACTTTAGCCGCTTCATCGCCGGGATGAATATTATAAAGGTTTGCCATGATTAAATCCGCGTATTCCCGGTATTTTTCCAGCTTCCCGCCGGAATCCGCGGTTTTAGCATGCTTTGAAGATAACCGCTTTTTCTTGTTCAGCTCTTTTTTTATGATGTCAGAAATACTGTTTTTCTTTCTGGCAAAATTGTCTTTAAGCACCTGATAACCAAAATACCTGTCTATCATATCATTTACTGAACCAGCAGGCTGCCAGTCAATGTTTCTATCGAGTCTTACAGGGGAATAAAGCTTCATATCCTTACTGATTGAAGGGTTTAAGAGCTCAAGGTTAACAACACGTTTTGTAGTCCGGTAAAGACACTTTGCTTTCTCGACAGGCAGAGCTGAAACCTTGTTTTCACAGGTGTCAATATGGCAAAAAGCGCATATTTCCGAGGCAATTGCCTTGCTGATAAAACCAAAGTTATCATTCAGCCATTCATTTAACGCCATTGGAACAACATTTATAAACCTGAGAAATTCCTCTTGCGAAACCCTGTTTATATCCAGTTTATTTTGTTCCGGCGGATAAATATACGGCAGGCCTCCTGCAACTTCTCTTTCCCTGCTTTTTTCACTGCTGACATTATGAGCGCAGCCCATCATCATGTTTGTTTCATAGTTATACAGGATTATATTGCTGTGTTTGCCCATAAATTCGCACGAAAGCACCATTGGAACCCGTTCTCCTATTTCAGAGTAACTTTCAAAACAGATTTCAAATATCCTGTTAAAACCCGGCTGGGTTATCTTATTGATTTTACAGCCCTCCATGTGTTTTCTTAAGAGCATGCAAAACATAGGCGGGGTTTTAGGTATTTCTATATTGCGAAGCTCCTGGCCCTGCTTGCTTAATAGCGCAAGGTGCGGGTACTTTGGATCAACGCAGATGTAAAGTTTATGGTTTTTTCCCGACGCCCTTAATGTCAGCAAAAGCTCATTTCGAGACGGCTGCTGGACTTTATGGACCCGACCTCCTGTTAACAGTGGGACAAATTCATTTACCTGGGCTTTTAATGATAGGGAATCATAATTAATCATAATTTTAAATGTTACACATTTCCTTAAAAATAGAATAAAATATAGCTGGATAATTTTTTTTAGCTTTGTTCATTTTCTTTTTTTGAAAAAGAAAAGAAAACGAACCAAAAGAAAAATATATCCCAGAGGGTCTATACGGTCAGGGGGGATCCCCTGAAACCCCCTTGTATTTAGTGTTTATTATTAAGTAATTCATATCCTTAACAATTAATGAATCGTACTACTGTCATTTAAATTTACCTAATAGCTATGCTTAATGAACTTTTAGTCTTATCAGTACTATTAAATCAGGAATGCACAATATATAAAATAAGAAAAATTATTAATAAATATTTTTTCGTGTTTTGCAGGCCCAGTTTTGGTTCAATCTGCCCGACGCTTGATAAACTGCTTGAAAACAAATATGTAAAAGTAAAAAAATCTATGAGCCCGGGCGGGCAAAAAAGTTCTTTATACTCAATAACAACCGGCGGAAAAAAATACTTTGCAGCCCTGATGCGGGAAGAGCTCCCTCAGAACCCGCCCGCGGCCGAGCAGCTGGCAAATGTTAAAATCATGCTGCTTTCACAGCTGGCTAAGCCTCAAAAATTACAGGTTTTATCAATACTTAAAGATTATTACCAAAGCAGGCTTCTTGATTTTGAAAATTTCAGCCAGGAGCTAAAAGACAACGAAAAAACGGAACTAAAAAACATAGGCACAGGCTTTATAAAATACAATATTGATTCAATCTCGGAAAAACTTAATTGGGTAGAGTTTCAGGAACTTTCCCAGTTGGATTAGCTGGCTTTAGTCTTAGGTTTCTTTTTTGGGTAGTGGTATTTTTTGACATGACGTCATTGCGAGGAGTGAAACGACGAAGCAATCCATAAAAACATTTCAGTTATATGGATTGCCACGTCAGGCACAAACCCTTCAGCGAAGGGTTTGTGCCCTCCTCGCAATGACATAAGGAAAATTAATTAACTCAAATTGCTACCTATAAAAATTTCGTTATTTTATATTACAAAATTTTTTCAAAATGTATATGGATTAGAAAAGACGGAGCCTTTTCATTCCTCTAAGGGTGAGGCGGGTGGGCATTTTGAAAAAATTCCAAGTAGTAACTTGAGTTATAATTAATATTGAGTATAGTATAAAAATGTAATTAAACTCCGGGGCAAAATTAATAAATGAAATGGAAAGCTGACCTACACCTGCATTCAAAGTATTCTGACAAGCCGACAAACTGGCTGCTAAAAAAATTCGGCTGCTCGGAATGTTTTAGCGAACCGGAGCAGATTTACCAAATAGCAAAAAAGAAAGGGATGAGTTGCGTAACCATCACTGATCATAACGATATAAGAGGGTGTCTGGAAATCTTAAAGTATCCATACACCTTTATTAGTTGCGAAGTTACAACAATAATTCCTGAAGATGACTGCAAGATACATATTTTAGTCTATAATATATCTGAACACCAGTATTATGAGATGATGAAGCTCAGGCATAATATTTATGACCTGCGGGAATACCTGGTTGATAACAAAATTTTTCACTCTTTAGCGCACCCTCTCTACGCAATTAACGACAAACTTACGCCGGAAGTATTTGAAAAAATGCTTGTTATGTTCAATACCTTTGAGCTTAACGCCTGTAGAGGCGATGAGCAGAACAATATTTTAAGGTTTATACTTAATAATTTAACCCCGGAACTGATTGACGAGCTTGCTAAAAAACATAATATCACCCCGGTGGCAGAAGCATGGAAAAAAACATTTACCGCGGGTTCTGATGACCATACAGGTATAAAGATTGCCACAAAGTATACCCAGTCAGAAAATGTTACAAATGTGCAGGACTTCCTGAGAAACGTCATTGAACTGGGCAATTTCGAGGAAAAAGGTTTTAACCTGTCGCCCAACGGACTTGCCCATAACCTCTATAGCATTGCATACCAGTTCTACGCAAAGAGGCTTAATGTTGAAAAATATGTAACAAAAGACCTTAGCCTGAAAATTATCGACAGACTGCTGGCAGACAAGAAAAGAGACGAGGATTTACTCTCCAGGTTCATATTAAACTTCAGAAACACCGCTATAATGGCAAGCACGCACGGTCAGGAACTGATTTCCAACTCGGTGCTGAACATCATAAACCGCACTATGATAACCAAACACAGCGATATTATAAAGGATGTAACCCCGGAAAACATTGCTGATAAGTGGTTTACAGTCGCAAACAGCAACATTAACAGCGGAATTTCCCACCTGATAAACTATTTGCTCAGTAACTACAAAAAAGGCAATGTATTTGACATTTTCCACACCTTAGGCTCGGTTGGCTCGCTATATTTCCTTATTGCCCCATATTTTATCTCTTATTCAATATTTGAAAGGGATAAGAGGTTTGGATTCTTGCTGGATAAAAAATTCAACGGCACAAAATATAATGTTAAAGTAGCGCACTTCTCGGATACTTTTTACGATGTAAACGGTGTTGCAAGGACGCTTCAGCAGGGCCTTAAGACCTCAAGGAAGGTTAATAAAGACTATACGATAGTTACCTGTATAGATTCCGCCTCTAAACCTGAACCTGTCCTTGATGAAAAGGTATTTGAACCTGTCGGAAAGTCGGAAATGCCTGAGTATTCCGAGCTAAACTTCTATTACCCGCCGTTTCTTGAGATGCTGGATTACATTTATGACAATAACTTTACGCATCTTCACGTTGCAACGCCCGGCCCTGTAGGGTTAGCAGCGCTTTCAATCTCAAAAATACTCAGAAAACCTATTTATGGGACATATCACACTGCTTTTCCTCAATACCTGGCCTATTTGACAAACGACCCGACAATGGAAACCATTGCCTGGAAATACATGATCTGGTTCCATAACCAGCTTGATATAGTATTTGTCCCGTCAAATGCGATGAAAGAGGAATTAGCATCCAAAGGCATTGATGAAAACAAATTAAAGCTATACCCGCGAGGTGTAGATACAAAAAGGTTCAGGCCGGTAGCTGCAAAAGATGATAAAGTTATTAACCTGCTCTATGTTGGAAGGGTTTCAAAAGAAAAAAACCTTCACTTGCTTGCAAAAGCCTTCAAAAAAATATCATATGACCATAAAAACGTGGTTCTTCAGGTAGTAGGGGACGGCCCTTACAGGGAGGAAATGTTTAAATACCTCAAGGGAACCAACGTTGTATTCACCGGCTATAAACAGGGAGATGAGCTGGTTAAGCTGTATTCCGAGTCTGACCTGTTTGTTTTCCCTTCAACAACAGACACATTTGGAAACGTGGTTCTGGAGGCCCAGGCCTGCGCAACCCCGGTAATTGTTACAGACAGCGGCGGCCCTATGGAAAATATGGTTCCAGGTGAAACAGGTATAATCATCAAGGGTAACAACGATGAAGCCATGTATAACGGGATAAAGGGACTTCTGGACAAGGAAAAACTGTCAGTAATGTCGCAAAAAGCTTTTGAATATATGAAAAACCGCTCATTTGAAGATGCATTCCTGAAAACATGGGAATTCTACGAAGAAAAGGAGGAGGAAAAACCTCAATTAGCCGGTGTATAGGAGGCAAATACAGTTATGCAAGATTTTTCGCAAACGGCAACGGATTTATTTAAGCAGGGCAATTCTTGCTCGGAATCTATAGTTAAAGCTGCGCATAAAACAGGGTTGATTGACCCGGAACTTGACCTTGATTTTTTAAGCAAAATCGCATCACCTTTCTCAGGCGCAATGGGGACTCATGAGTGCCTCTGCGGCGCAATTGCCGGTTCTGAGATTGTTCTGGGTCTGGTATTTGGCAGGGAAAATCCTGAGAATGACCCGCATAAAATCAAAAAAGTCGCAAAGGACTTTCTGGCAAGGTTTAAGGAAAAAAGAAAAGCGTCATGCTGCAAGGTATTAAGAGCCAGGTTCAAAGACGACCCGGTTGCTAACAGGCAAAACTGCCGCGAGATCGTTGGCGAATGCGCTGTAATCATTCAGGCTATGATAACCCAAAAGCAAGGGAAGCCGGTTGCTTAGCAATTTAGGTTGGCTATTCTTTCATACCGCCAAGCATAATCCCTTTTATAAAATATTTTTGGCCCAGCAAAAATACCCCTATAACAGGGATAACCGAAATTACAGCGCATGCCATAAGCTGCCCCCATTCCGTTGTCTCGCGAAAACTGCCCTTGAAAATAGCAAGGCCTACAGGCAAAGTACGCATGCTGTCAGAATTCGTAACAATCAATGGCCACATAAAGCTGTTCCAGGTCAAGATAAAGGTAAAAATTCCCAACGTTGCAAGCGCAGGCAATGCAAGAGGCAGTGCAATCTTAAAATAAGTCTGTAACGGGTTGCACCCGTCGATTTTTGCGGCTTCCTCAAGCCCGGCCGGCAGGGTTTTAAACCACTGCCGCATAAGAAATATCCCGAAACCGCCAAACAAACCGGGCACAATTAAAGCCGGATATGTGTCTATCCATTGAAGTTCGCGCATAATAAAAAACAGGGGAACAATATTCACCTGCGGCGGAACCATTGTAGTTGCCAGGAACAGCAAAAATAACGGTTCCCTGTGTTTAAACGTGATTCTGGCAAATGCATACCCTGCCATAGAAGCTATAAGCAACTGTCCTGCCGTTGTAATAACTGCAACTATAGCGCTATTAAAGAAATATGCGGCCACAGGTATTGCTTTTGCGACTTCCGGGTAGTTTTTGATATGTATCGGGTCAGGGATAACTTCAGGAGGGTAAGAGAAAATCTGTTTCTGAGTCATCACAGAGGTAATAAACATCCATAAAAACGGGGCAAGCATTGACAAAGCCCCTGCCAGAAGCAGCAAGTAAGCAAAAAACTCTGTCCAGTTTATTCGTTTAGTACCCATTTTTTTCTTGTTTTCCATTGAATTAAGGTTAATACCAGGATTATAATAAACAATATATAAGCTATAGCTGATGCTTTTCCTATGTTAAAGTATTCAAACGCTTGCTTAAAGAGCCAGTATACCATTATCATCGTTGAATTCCCCGGCCCGCCTTCTGTCATGAGGTATATTAAATCAAATACCTGGAAGGACGAGATCACAGTCATTATTGATACAAAAAATAAAGTTGGTGTTAAAAGAGGCAGTGTAACCAGAAAAAATCTTTTTGCGCCTGTAGCCCCGTCTAATTCAGAAGCTTCGTTAACTGAATCCGGTATTGCCTGCAATCCTGCCAGGAAAATTATCATGTTATACCCAATATTCTTCCATACACTGACTATTATCAGTGCCGGCATGGCAAATTTTTCATCATATAGCCATTTTATTGAATCACCAATTCCTAAAAGCCAGTTAAGGATTCCGTAGTTAGGGTCAAATATCCACGTCCACACTATTGCTATTACTATCATAGGAGTTACATACGGCAGAAAATACGCGCTTTTGTAAAAAGCAGCTCCTTTTATCTTTCTATCCAGAGCATAAGCAAGGACCAGCGGAATTACTATGCTAAAAACCGCTGTTACAAAAGCATAGTAGAGTGTATTCCATAACACCCGGTAGAAAATTTCTTCAGAGAATAATTCTGCATAGTTGCGTGTCCCAACGAATTCAGGTGGACTAACCAGGTCCCACTCAACAAACCCAAGGCCAAATGAGACAAATATCGGGATGATTATAAAAATTAATGTGCCTGCAAATGCGGGTAATATAAACCAAAATGCCCACCATGCACTGCCGGAGGATAAATTTTTAAGCTTTTGGATAAAATCTGGGTACATTTAGAAATTTTTTAGATATTTTGGGGTATTAATTCTTATTTTTTTAACACAATTAATCTATATAATTTTAGCCTAACATCAAAAATTTAAAAAAGACCTTTAACAATTAAGCGGCTAAAAAAAGAAAGTGATAAATTAATGATTGATAAGAATTTTTCCCTGTCGTCATTGCTGTAGATGTTACATATCCATTACCAAAAATATCTCTAGAAGCGGTCTTGTAAAATACCTTGTAAAAATCACAACGTCATTGCGAAGCGGGAGTGAAGAGCCGAAACAGCAGCGAAGAGCTGGTGTTGCAGACTCAAACTCATTCTCATTGCGAGGCATTTAACGTCCGGAATAATACTTTCCTTGCACATAAGATGTTTCAAGCCTCGAATGACTTACATGCATTCCAGTGCAATAAAAATAAAAAACTATAATAAGACTTTTGAGACTGCTTCTAGTGCACAGTTAAGTAAATTTTATAGAATCATCATTCTGGGCCGCCTCCCGCCATAGGCGGGGCGGGCGAAGAATCTCATTACCTGAGATCCTTCGGCAAGCCTCAGGATGACGGACAAAATTAATTTAACAGAGTACTAGTTATATTTTCATAAATTACAGGATAATTATCGGTGAGTACTTCTCTATTCTCTTTAAAAAGAGGAAAATATACTTTCAGGGAAGTAAAAATTCATAAGAAAAAAAAATTATGAAATTCTTCTGTCTCACTTGAACCCCGGGTACAGGATACTTATATGAATACCCACTATAGGGAAGTTATAGAAACTGTTAAACTAAAAATTTTTTTTATTTTCTGATATAATTCAATCAAAATTAATTCAAGGAAAGAAGGGTGAAAATCCCACGCTGGTCCGCAGCCGTTATAGCCGGAATACTTGAGCGAAGCGGGAGTGTTTAAAAAAGAGCTTTGCTTCTTTTTAAAAAACTCATTCTCGTTTTAATTTGATTTGTTAGTACTCCGAGACTGGGGAACACAGATAATAGCGACAAAACAGCTTTAGCTGTTTTATGAAAGACTATTATTTTCCAACTCTTGGATACTGACAGTAAGTTAACTGTTAGTATTTTTGTATGGAGAAAATTATGAAGAAAAACATTAAGACAAAAAGTTTTGGGTATCCCAAAATAGGAGAAAACCGTGAACTTAAATTTGATTTAGAAAAGTACACCTATACTCCCACATCTAAAAACAGGGATGGAATACCGGTATGGTTCTGTTTTCCCTGTACGTATATGATAGGGATGTCATCATTAGGCTATTTGAGCTTATTTAAGGAGCTGGACACTAACAATGACGTTATTCCTGAGAAAATTTTCACAGACACTGAAAAGACATTAATAATGCCTAAAAACGTTGAACTTGCGGGGTTTTCATTTTCTTTTGAATTTGATTATCTTGGAGTATTTAAAATTCTTGAAAAATATAAAATCCCATTCAGGAGTAAAGACAGGATTGATGAACCTTTGATCTTTGGAGGCGGGCCTGTTTTAACAGCGAATCCTGAGCCTTTTGCAGACTTTTTCGACTTTATTATTATCGGGGATGGTGAAAATGTCCTAAATGAAATAGTTGAAGTTTATAAAGGGGTAAGATTTTCCTCACGAGATGAAAAATTGTTAAAATTGTCGCAAATTCAGGGCATATACGTGCCTTCGCTACACAAAGAAGACTGTATTATTGAAAAAAGAGTGACAAAAAATTTTAATGACTGCGTTTATAGTCCTATAGTTACAGAAAAATCTTTTTTTAAAAATACATTTTTGATTGAAACCGCACGGGGATGCCCCAGAAAATGCCGGTTTTGCCTTGCAAGTTACCTGAATTTGCCTGCAAGATACCCTGATGTTGAAAATATCAAATCAGCGATTGATTTAGGCTTAACTGTTACAAATAAAATAGGTCTGCTGGGCGCATTGATTGCCGACCATTCCTGCTTTGAGGATATTTGCAGCTATATTCTTAACAAAAGACAGGAAAAAGAGTTTGAAATGTCTGTTTCTTCACTCAGGGCTGATAAAATTTCCGAACTGGCAGTAAAAACTCTTGTTGCCTGCGGTCAAAAACATGCTACCATTGCAGTAGAAGCAGGCAATGAAAGACTCAAAAAAATTATTAATAAAAATCTAAACGAAACCCAAATTAGGGAAAGTGTTGCAATAGCAAATAAAAACGGATTAAAAGGTCTGAAAATATATGGAATGATAGGGCTTCCCACTGAAGAAACGGAAGATATTATTGCTCTTATAAATCTTATGAAAATTTTAAAAACCGAAAACAAGGGATTTGACCTGACACTGAGCGTAAGCTCTTTTGTGCCAAAGGCTAACACCCCGTTTCAGTGGGCAGGGCGTGAAGATTCAAAATCTCTGAAGAAAAAGAATGAATTGCTTAAAAAAGAACTTGCAATCGCCGGTATAAAATATAAACCGACCAGCACAAGGTGGGATTATATCCAGGCTGTGATTTCAAGAGGCGACAGGAGCCTGTCATGCCTTATAGAAGAAACATACAAGCATAATGGAAGTTGCGAAAGTTTTACAAAGAGCGGTCTATATTTAGACTGGTATGCAACAAGAAACATCGCTCTGACTGAAAAACTGCCATGGGAATTTATTAACACCGGAGTTAGCAGGGAAACACTAGAAAATGAATATAAAAAGGCAGTAAAGGAGGATGTATGTATTTCCCACCATTAAGAATAGGCAAACTACAGGCAGATAAGCCCATAATACAGGGGGGTATGGCTATAAGAATAAGCAGAGCCTCTCTTGCTTCAGCAGTTGCCAATTGTGGAGGGGTAGGTGTTATAGCGGCATCTGGCTTGTCAAAGCAAGAGCTGAGAGATCAAATTCAGGAAGCAAGGGATAATATTACAAACCCTGGTGGACTGCTTGCTATAAACATAATGTTTGCGGCAACTGAATTTGATATGATAGTCAATACTGCAATTGAAGAAAAAATTGACTTTATCATCTTTGGAGCAGGGTTCTCAAAAGACATTTTTACCCTTGGAAAACAGGCAGGCGTACCGATAGTGCCTATCGTGAGCTCTCCCAAACTTGCCAAAATAGCGGCAAAACTCGGGGCAAGCGCAATTATCGTTGAAAGCGGAGAAGCAGGCGGACACCTTGGAACCTGTAAATCCATAAAACAACTAATACCTGAGATTAAAGACGCAGTAAATGAATACAATATACCAATAATCGCAGCAGGCGGGGTTACATCCGGGTCGGATATCATAGATATGCTTTTAATAGGAGCAAACGGAGTGCAAATGGCTACAAGGTTCCTATTAAGTGAGGAATGCGACGTGCATGACAACTTTAAGCACCTGTTATTGAAAGCAAAAGAAAAAGATATAGTCATGATAGATAGCTCGGTCGGCATGCCTGCAAGGGCGATTTTAACCGATTTTTCCCGAAAAATAATTGATGGGAAAATTGATAGACCAAAAGAATGCGGTAAATGCCTGAAACATTGCACCGGAACGTTTTGTATAATAAAAGCCCTGGAAGCTGCGAGGAAAGGAGATTTAGAAAATGGATTATTTTTTGCCGGACAGAATGTAAAAAAATATAATGATATTATTTCTGTAAAAAAAATCTTTGAAAGGCTTGAACAACAAGCCAAAAGCCGCCTTGCCCTCCTATAATTATATTAATTTGCAAATTGTTACTTGCACAAAATTCTGATTACTATTAGTATTTACATACTATTTTAAGGAAAGTCGGGTGAAAATCCCACGCTGGTCCGCAGCCGTTATAGCCGGAATGCTTAATTTAGGTTAGTACCTCGATGACAGGAGAAAAACATGGACAAAATTTTAAAACGTGATGGGAAAATTGCGCAGTTTGATTCATCTAAAATCACAAACGCAATTGAAAAAGCAGCTTTAGCAACAAAAGAGTTCGACAAAAATGTAGCAGAGGGTTTGACTTCAAAGGTTCTGGAATTAACCAGGAAGTTAATTAATCAAAAACAGTCAAACTTTAAACCCCCAACCATTGAAGAAGTACAGGATATGGTGGAAGATGTACTGCTTTCTTCTGAATACAAAAAAACTGCAAAGGCTTATGTTATCTATCGTGAACAGCATGCTAAGATCAGGGATTTTTTTAAAACCGCCAATATTGACATGGTGGACGAGTACTTAAACAAACTGGACTGGCAAGTGAATGAAAACTCAAATATGTCCTACTCAATACAGGGCTTGAATAATTATATCTCATCAAAAGTAAGCAAAAACTATTGGCTTAATAAGATTTATTCGCCTGAAATAAGGGACGCACACTTAAATGGAGATATACACATACATGATCTTAATATCTTATCTGTTTACTGTGTTGGCTGGGATTTAAAAGACTTATTACTCGAAGGCTTTACCGGAGTTCCCGGCAAAGTTGAAAGCACACCTGCAAAACATTTCAGGACAGCTCTTGGTCAGATAGTTAATTTCCTCTATACATTACAGGGGGAATCCGCAGGAGCTCAGGCCTTTTCTAATTTTGACACACTGCTTGCCCCGTTCGTAAGATATGACAACCTTGATTATCTTCAAATTAGGCAGGCAATGCAGGAATTTGTTTTTAACCTGAATGTGCCTACAAGAACAGGTTTTCAAACACCATTTACGAATATAACGATGGATTTAACTGTTCCTGGCTATTACGCTGAGCAAAATGTCATTATCGGTGGGGAATTAATGAGCGAAACCTACAAGGATTTCCAGCCGGAAATGGACTTAATTAACAAAGCATTCTTTGAAATTATGATGGCTGGTGATAATAGTGGTCGGGTATTTACTTTCCCGATTCCTACATACAATATAACAAAGGATTTTGACTGGGATAATCCTAATTTAAAAGGATTATGGGAAATGTCCGCCAAGTATGGCATTCCGTATTTTTCAAACTTTATAAACTCAGATATGAGCCCGGAAGATGCCCGTTCAATGTGCTGTAGACTAAGGATTGATAATCGGGAACTTGAGCAAAGAGGCGGGGGCTTATTTGGCTCAAATCCTCTTACAGGTTCAATCGGAGTAGTTACAATTAATCTGCCAAGAATTGGCTTTTTAGCAAAAAACAAGGCTGAATTTTTTAAACTACTTGAAGAGAAAATGCTTATAGCCCGGAACAGTCTTGAAGTAAAGCGTAAAGTGCTGGAAAAGTTCACTGATATCAACCTTTATCCATATGCTAAGTATTATTTGCGTGATATAAAAGCAAGATACGGTGTTTACTGGAAAAACCATTTCTCTACAATTGGCCTGATAGGAATGAACGAGGCTTGTCTGAACTTTTTGGATACAGACATTTCGTCTCAGGAAGGCAAAGACTTCACTCTTGAAGTAATGGATTTTATGCGTAAAAAAATGGTTAAATTCCAGAAAAAAACGGGCAATAACTATAACCTTGAAGCCACTCCGGCAGAAGGAACATCTTACAGGCTTGCCAAAATTGATAAAAAAAGCCTTATATCAATAAAATGCGTCAATGATTATGATTATTACTCAAAAGGCGCAAATCCATACTACACAAATTCTACACAGCTTCCGGTTAATTACACTGATGACATTTTTGAGGTGCTAGACCATCAGGATGAAATACAGACGAAATATACAGGAGGCACAGTGGTACATATCTTTGCCGGAGAACGTTTAAGCGATACAGAAAGCCTTAAAGTCCTTGTCAAGAAAATATGTGAAAATTACCAACTGCCGTATTTTACTTTTACACCGACATTTAGCACTTGCCAAAACCATGGATACATTGAAGGCGAGCATTTTAGCTGCCCGAAATGCGGCCGTGAATGCGAAGTGTATTCGAGGGTGGTCGGGTATATCAGACCTGTAAAGCAATGGAATGAGGGTAAAAGAACCGAGTTTAGCAATAGAAAAACATATAATGTTAATAAGAGAACTCAAGAAGTCATCATTAATTGACTATCCTGAAAAAATATCCGCTGTAATTTTTACGCAGAGATGCAACTTCAGGTGTCATTACTGTCATAACCCTGACCTTTTAGCTTTAACGTCCTGTTTTTTGATTGGAGAGCAGGATGTTATGAGCTTTTTGCAGGCAAGGAAGGAAAAACTTGATGCTGTTGTTATTTCAGGCGGAGAACCCTGCGTTCAGAAAGGACTTGTCGAATTTATAAGAAAAATTAAAGATATGGGGTTTCCGGTAAAACTTGATACCAACGGTAGCTTTCCTAATAAATTGCAGGAAATAATAAATTTAAAACTTGTTGATTATATTGCAATGGATATAAAAGCTCCGTTAAACAAGTATAAAAGCATTGTAAATTCAGATGTTAACACGGACAATATTTCAAAAAGCATTAATATAATTAAAAATTCAGGCATTGATTATGAATTTAGGACTACTGTAGTTAAATCCCAGCTTTCATATGATGACTTTGAAGAAATAGGTGAGATGATTTGCGGGGCTAATAAATATTTCCTGCAAAAATTTGTGCCTTATAAAACTTTAAATAAATTATATGAAATCGAAGAAACTTATACAGATGAAGAATTTGCGGAAATTAAATTTGTTCTTGAAAAAGAATTTAAAGCAAATTGTTTTATTAGATAAGATTTTTTACAGAATTTCTTAAAGTCATTGAAATCTCAGAAGTAAGCTCCATTGCTTTTGTTGCAAGTTCGATGGACAGACTGCCAGCTCCACATGCTGGAGTGATTATGTTTCACCGCTGGTTTTATCTACAGATTTATGATTTTCAGGAAACACAACATTGTAAGCGTCCCATAAGTCGCTAAATTTAAAGGTTTCTTTGTATCTTTCTGGAATTCGTTCTTCAAGTTTTTGACAACTTTCTTTTGTCCTATCTACAATATAATAGGCTACAACTTGCTTTCCATTTGACGTATGACCGTTTTTTAATAAATTATCACTGCCACATCTTGTACATCTTCCAATTTTTTCTTTCATAACTGTTCCTCCTGTATGATTTACAGTTATTATTTCAGGTTTTAATTTTTTTTCATTAAACTTTTAACCATTACCAATATTTTTTTGAGTTAAGTTTTGTTAAGTCTTTTTCTGATTATCAGAAATTTAGGGTTTAAAAAATATTAAGTGGTGGAACAACACTTATTGGAAGGTAATAAGTAGGTAATAAAAAATTTTTACTCATTTTGTCATTCTGAGGGGCTTGTCCCCGAAGAATCTTATGACCGCTCATTACTTGAGATCCTTCGCCCGCCCCGCCTATGGCGGGAGGCGGCTCAGGATGACGTAAAACACAAAACAGATGTAAAACTTTTTCGCCCTTCCTTAAATATAAAACTGCCACTTAAATATTTTGCTAATTTTGCACTTATGAGGACGTAGAGTATGCAGGAGTTTCGAAGATGGTATGATGAAATACCAGCGGTAAAGGAAGTGTTTATTGTTTTCAGGAATATGCCTGAACCTGAGCTGGGTCAATGTTCTGAAGTATTATACGGTGTAATTGCTGAACGTATAAAAAAATGTGGAAATCCGGTTGACTTATCTATAATAAGCGTGGAAAAATTACAGGTATATTACCAGTCTTATAACCAGAGAAGGTGGTATGATAAAAATCAATTTATAAGAAGCTCAGCAAGGTACCTGAGCATAATGCCGCTTGATGAACTGGAAATAGTTGTTAATGAGTTTATGTCAGGCTTAAAAATAAGGAATTTAAATAAAATTTACGAAAAAAATATTTTGAATTAACTTATTAAGAAAGGTCTAACATCTTTTTTATAGCCATATAAGCTTTTTTGCGGGTCTCTTCCTCTACAAGGACCTCATGAACTTCTTTTTCAAGGGAAATCAAAATATCTTCCAGCCGGTTCCATTTCATGTTCTCACAAATTGCTTTTTCTGAGGCTAAAATAAACTCTTTTTCAGGGTAATCCCTTTGTAATCTTTCTAAAACTCCTCTTTCAGTGGCGATTATAAATGATTGAGCGTGACTTTGCTTAACCTTATTCATAATGCCGGATGTGCTTCCCACAAAATCAGCCTTTTTAATTACTTCCATATGGCATTCAGGATGCACCAGGACTTGCGCATTTTTATACCGGGCCTTGAGCCGGTCAATTTCAGCAGGCAAAATACGCATATGGGTAGGGCAAAATCCATAGTATGAAGTTATTTTCTTTTCAGGGACCTGGCTTGCAATATAAGCGCCCAGTCCTCTGTCAGGCACAAAAATGATTTCCTGCTCAGGCAGGGATTTCACGATTTTCACGGCATTTGAGCTGGTGCAGCAAACATCTGACTCTGCTTTTATTTGCGCCTCTGAATTTACATAACACACTACACAGGCGTCGGGATGATCTTCTTTAAAGTTCTTCATTTCCCGGGCATTAATCATGTCAGCCATCAGGCAACCCGCTTCTTTTCTGGGCAAAAGCACTTTTTTTGAAGGAGAGAGAATTTTTGCTGTTTCCGCCATAAAGTAAACACCGGCAAAAACAATAATATCAGCACCGGTCTGTGCTGCCTGCCGGCTTAGATAAAGTGAATCCCCCACAAAATCAGCAACTTCGTCAATCTCAATGTTCTGGTAGCAATGAGCGAGAATTACCGCATTTTTTTCTTTTTTCAGTTTATTTATTGAATCTATAATTTTGGATTTTGTGCCTAAAGACATTTTTATAAGCCCTTAATAATAAAAATTACGAAAAAGACTGCAAAGCAAGCAGTTCTGTCCGCATTTTAGCAGTGAAAGCCCGACAAATCAATCCGTATTAATTTTTATACCGATTTCAATAAATAATCTTAAAATGAAATAACTTAACATAAATCGGTATAATTCATTTTGGTATAACTTTTTTTGTTTTAAGGATATTTTCTATTTCTTTCATATAATTCTGTGGAGATATCTCAAAATTTTCCAGTAATCCTATGATGAG
>JANQEB010000100.1 GCA_028278605.1 Candidatus Gastranaerophilales bacterium | reverse complement strand
TGAAATGTTTTTATGGATTACGGAGCCTGTGCTGAGCGAAGCCGAAGTATCGTTTCACTCCTCGCAATGACGGTTTTGGCTAATTAGCAACTCAGGTTATATATATACAAAATAATGAAAAATTAGATAGCAAATTTAAACAGCAAATTGTTTTTAAAAATATATAAAGGTATAAAGCAAGGAATATTAAGGAGTATTTTATTTATGGGAAAAGAGAGTTTAATAACGGTTTCAAAGCCGAATTTCCTGAATTCACTCACTGCTATGCAAAACCACTTTCCTGCAATAGACTTTACCGGAGATGAAGCTCTAGGCCTGAATAATTTATCAGATGATCTTAGTTTATTAGGTGATCTTAGAAATGACATATTAGAAGCACCAGGTATTATTAACTATCAAACAAGTGGAAAAAAATATATTAGAGAAATGTTTGAGTTTAAAACTATCGGCGAGGATGAGGAATTAATAAGCCTGATATCAGGTTTAAATAATAGTGACGGCACTAGCTGTGAAAATCCTGGGATAACACGTCTTGACCTGGCGGAAGCTATAGAAATAGCAGAACAAATTAAAGGTATAAAATTGCATAATACACCATCTGATTTCATCGAAGATATGGATAAATTTAAAGAGATACTTAGAGAAGAGGAGATCCCAGAATGTAGTGAATCTGAATCAAGAGACGGGCTCTCTATTTTTGATATATAGCATTAACGCCCCATAATATTTGTTACAAACTTAAAGTTAAGAGGACTTAAAATTGGTTCTGCGGGTTCTAACTAACTTGAATTACTAAATAGCCAAAAGGCTTGATATGACTGATTCAAAATTCCTTACATTCATTAAAATTTTTGATCCAACCTCAATTTTATCATTTACTATTAAAAATCAAAAAGCTCTTTTGGTTTTACTTCAAGGGTTTTTGCTATTCTAAATATAGTTATAAAACTTGGATTACTTTTGGCTATCTCTATTCTGGCTATGAATTCCTGGGTCATATTAAGTCTTTCAGCCAGTTGTTCCTGGGTTAGCCCCCTGGATTCCCTTAAAAGCTTTAACCTTTTTCCAAACCGAGTCCGCTCAACTTTAAACATAAAAAATAGTTTAAATTATTTGATTGAACTTGATTATGACTTGACTGGTTATAAAGCAGGGGTTATATTCTTTTATGTATTATATTTTAGGACTATCAAAAATGCTTGAGAGGATTGTAAGAGCAGATAAAGATTAATATTTGTAAGGATTTTGCCGGTTTGCGCAAAAACAGTCTTCAGCTTGTTTTTATATTATTGGAAGGTTGTTTTTTCTCTATGCTACAGGAAGTTTAATGGTCTTACAAATTGCACAATTCAATCCTGAACGTATAAATCAGGACAGAAGGAAAATTTCTGTCCCTGTTACGCTTGAAAGACGGATTAACCCCGAAAGAAGGCGCAGTCCGGATATTGTCTCCGGTTTAAATAAGCTTGGGGCTGATATAGACAGGTTTGACAGAAAGGCACAGCAGGCCATGTTATATGCCCTGAGCCCTATTCCGACTGCAAGAAGGATATCTTCGCTTCCGGATACCCTTGAGGGAAACAACCTTGCAAGGGCGGGTTTGCTGACTGGTATGGCAGCTGCCAGTTTTCCGGGGGATTTCAGGGAAATGGGCGCTGCCGGGAGGGAATTAATAGGAAAAATGCCTGTTAAACAGGTAATTCCTGAGTTTCCAAAGGTTATTAAGGAGTTAATCCCGAATATGTCAAAGGCAGTGTCTAACCCTGAAAATATTTACCAGCGCCCCCTTTCGGTTTTCAAGGGCACTATGCTTTCAGGGTTAACTGACAGGTTTGAATGGCTTAGCAAAATGGATAAAACTTTATATTATACTAAATTTGGCGAATTAGTCAGAAATGGTTTAAAGATTGAGGTTGAAGATTCTGTAAAAAAAGTGGTTAATGGCAAAAAAATAACTCATTATAAATTTGCTGGCAATGGTATTCAAAAATTAATAGGTAATGCCCTTTTAAGAACTCCTGTAATAGGTATTGCTTTAGGTTGCCTGCTGGAAATCCCGGCTATTATAAATTCAACCAAAAAAGGCGATACAGCAGCTAAAAAGGGTAAATCCCTGTTTAAACAGGTTTGTAAGTCAGCGGGCTATATCGGGTTAATGACAGCAGGGATTAGTATTGTAGGAGCAGCTTTTGCCTCATCTGGCACTCTGGCCATACTGGTTGGAATGGCAATAGGCTCAAGCGTAGCTTTAATGGCTTCTAAAGGACTAAATAAAATTATAGACAAAATTATGGTTTAATCTCATTTAGTATTTTTTTTTACTAATGTTTTTGCTATAGGCAAAACTTCACCATTTTGCACTGCAATTTGGGGTTATATTCATTCCGGTAATCATGGCTTAAAAACCTCTATTTTTTACCTGCCAGTATTATAAAGTACAAATACAAATAAAATTTACTTTTTTTATAAAAATTTTAACTTAACTTAAAACAAATGGTTCAGGATTATGGTATAAGAGGTTTTTAGCATTACTTGCCTGATATTCTCTAAAATTCTACCTGAAATAATAAGTTAGTGGATTATGGTAAACAATTTAATGTATATTTTTACTAATAAAGTACAAGCAGGGAAGAGGTTTAAAAATATGTTCGGAATTTTAAGGTTATTGTTGGTTTTAGCGGTTGTTGGCCTCAGTGTCGGGTGCTCAGCGCAAAAAACCGGGAACCCGGCAAAGGTTTTTAAGCTCAAAAACGGGCATAAAGTTGTGATAAAAGAGGTTCATGCCAACCCTATTGTTACAGTCGACACCTGGGTCCGCACCGGAACCGCCATGGAAACCCCTGAGATCAACGGGGTATCACATTTTCTTGAGCATTTATTGTTTAAAGGCACAAAAAACTATAAAAACGGGGAAATTGAAAAAATCCTTGAGTCAAAGGGCGCACGGTTTAATGCCTCAACCAGCAAGGATTTTACGCATTATTACGTAACAATAGCAAGTGATTACCTGGAAACAGCAATTAAACTTCACGCTGATATGTTGCAGAACCCTGTGATTCCTGTTGAAGAGATGGAAAAAGAAAGAAAAGTGGTTCAGGAAGAGATACGAAGGGCAAATGATGACCCTAAAAGAATACTTTTGATGAACCTTTTCGGGCTGATTTTCAGGGAACACCCCTATAAAATGGATACTTTAGGCCCGCATGAGATTATTGAAAATATTTCAAGAGAAAAGGTTATGGAGTATTACAAGAAAAGATACGCTCCCCATAACCTTATTACGGTAGTTGTCGGCGACGTTGACACGCAGGAAGCGCTTTCTCTTGTAAAAGAAAACTTTAATCCGGCATTTAAACCGGCTGCAAGCCCGGAATTCATAAACCCGCCCAGGGAACCGGAACCTGATTCCCCGCGCAATATAACAGAAAAAGGCAAGTATAAATCCGGCTATTTGTTCATGGGGTTCAAGGGTGTGCCTATGAATTCAGTCAGGGATAATTACGCGCTTGATCTTGCGGGTTCAATTCTTGGCGGAAGCAAAAGTTCAAGGCTTTACCGGAGCTTGAAAGAGGATAAAAAGCTTGTTAGCGCAATTAGCGCGGGACATTATTCACTTAAAGACGACAGTGTGTTACTTGTTTCAGCGGATTTTGAGCCGGAAAACTACCTTGCGGTTAAAACAGCAATTATGGAAGAAATAGAAAAGTTCAGAAATGAAGAAATAACTGAAGCAGAGCTGGACAGGGCCAAGACTCTTGCCAAAAGAAGCTTTATTTACGGCAATGAGTCAGTCGAAAACATTGCTAACTCAATCGGGTATTCAATGGTAACAACAAACACTATTGATCATCACAAGAACCACCTGCAATACATAGAAAATACCCGCTTATATGATGTTCAAAAGGCGGCAAAAACCTATCTTGACCCCTCACGTGTTGCACTGTCAGTGTTGCTTCCGGAACAAATCAATGTTAATAACACTGTTTCCAATAAAAAAACCATCCAGGATTCCACAAGGTCGGAGCTGGGCAATGGTTCAGTGTTAATAACCAGCAAAAACACCTCCAATGATATCATTTCAATGAAAGTTTTCCTCAAAGGCGGAAAATTCCTTGAGCCAAACCCCGGGGTTTCTGCTGTGCTCAGGAAAACGCTCATATACGGGACAAAAAACAGGACATACAACCAGATTATAGAGGAATTGGAAGATTCCGGCATAACAATCAGCCCGAATGCCTCTGCTGATTACTTTGTGATCACATTAAAGTCTACCGGGGATGATTTTAACAAGGCTTTTGAGATTTTAGCCGACATAATGAAAAACCCGACATTTGAAGAAAAATACATTGAAAAAAACAAAGAAGAAATACTTACTAACATCAAAAAATCCCGGGACCGGCCACTCAGGGTTGCAGTAGAAAAATTCAGCGCCCAAATGTATAAAAACCATCCTTACGGAAATTCAGGCGTGGTCCTTGAGGAAAATATCCCGTCAGTAACCCGGCAGGACGTGGTTGATTACTGGAGCAGGACTTTTATCCCGGAAAATATGATCTTTTCTGTTGCCGGAAACATCGAACACGATGATATAGTAAGAAAACTGACCGCAGCGTTCATGTCTTCCGGTAAAACTCCGCTTGCGGCTGAGTATTCAGACGAATTTACGCCGCTTGATGAAAATAAAATCGTAAAAACACACCATGACTCAAAAGCCGCCTGGATCCTTATGGGCTGGCCGGTTGGAAACATCAAGGATAACAAGGAATTTGCCGCTTTTAAAGTGATAAATAACTATCTTTCCGGAGGGTTAAGTTCAAAGCTGCACATAACTTTCAGGGAACAACAGGGGCTTGCCTATACAGTCGGCAGTTCATACACTCCCAGAATGGACAGGGGACATTTTGTGCTGTATATCGGCACTGAACCAAAGAATATCGAGCTGGTAAAAGACAAATTCCTCAAGGAAATAGGGCTTTTAAAGGCAAATCCCCTTTCAGAAAGCCAGCTTAGTGATGTTAAAAATAAAATTATAGGAAACTACGCTCTTTCACAGGAAACAAACCAGAGCAAGGCGGGTCTTCTGGGCAGGTTCGAGGTTGTTGACAAAGAATTCGGGTTTAATTATGATTTTGCTGACCTGATAAATAAAGTAACGGCTGAGGACGTAATAAACACGGCAAATAAATATTTTAGTTACCCGTATGTTTTCTCTGTTGTTGCGCCTCAAGAGGAAAAATAAAAAACGTGAAAGTAACGGTAAAAGTACCTGCAACAACCGCTAATATGGGGCCTGGATTCGACTGCTTCGGGATTGCCCTTTCTATATATAATAAAGTAACCATTGAAGAGCTGGTTTACCCTGATAAAGGCGTGCAGATAAACGTTTATTCCGAGGAAAACGACACTAATTCCTCTATACAGACAATTCCGACAGATGAATCAAACATTGTTTATAAGGCTATAGAACTTCTTTATAACTACGTTGGCCAGTCTCCGCCTGCATTAAAGATAAACATAGAAGCAAATATCCCTGTGGCAAAAGGGCTTGGAAGCAGCGCTTCCGTAATAGTAGGCGGAATCCTCGGTGCGAACAAGCTTCTTGGGAATCCTGCCGATGAAGCCGCGCTTTTATCCGTTGCAAATGAGATAGAAGGCCATCCTGACAATATTACCCCTGCGTTTCTCGGCGGGTTTAACTTTTCCTCGGCTGAAGAAGACGGAAGCATTCTTTATAAAAAGATTGAATGGCCGCAAAAATGGCAATTTATTCTTTGTATTCCTGACTATGAGTTAGCTACGCAGATTTCAAGGTCAGTTTTGCCTGAAAAAATAAGTATACAGGATGCGGTATTTAACCTCAAAAGAAGCGCTATGTTCATTGAGGCAATACATAAACAGGATGCGCAGCTTATGAAGTACGCGCTGGATGACAGGATTCACCAGGTTTATAGGAGCAGGCTGATAACAGGGTTTGACCGGCTAAAAACAGATCTCCAGACGATACCCGGTGTGCTTGGAACCGTAGTTAGCGGTGCAGGCCCAAGTATTCTGGTGATTTATGAGCAAAATAATAACCTTGAAGAGATTAAATCAGCAATAAATTCTGTCTGGAAAGAAATAGGGCTTAAAGCGCTGGTTAAAAAGGTTGATATTGATACACAGGGCGCTGTAATCATTTAAATTATGGGTAGTGGTAATATTGTAACTGATGAACAACGTCATTGCGAGCCCGGTACCCGCCATGGGCGGAGCCTGTGCTGAGCGAAGCCGAAGTATCGTTTCACTCCTCGCAATGACGACAGGGAAAAATTCTTAGGCAGTAATTAATTGACCGTTACCAATTTCTGTATAAAACAAAAAATCCCGACTATAGCCGGGATTTTTTATCTGATTTATTAACCATGGAAGTATAAATACTACCTTGAGTCTTTTAAGTTTTTGGAGGCTCTGGTTTTGTAAACCAATTACTAACGGTTTCTCTTTTTTTCTTGCCCCAAGCCACCCACTTTTCACGGCTAAAAAAGTTTTGTACATGCTCTTTGAATCCTTTTTTGGCAGCTGTTCCCGCCCCTTCTTTGACTCCTTCTTTGGCAGCTGTTTCTGTTACTTCAGCTGTCCCTTTTTTAAACCAATTTACAGGGTTCAGGAATTTCCCGACCTCTTTAAAAGAACCTGCTTTTGCCCTGGCAACTGCTGCAGCAGTTGCTAAATAAGCAGCTGCCGCCACAATCGTTCCAACAATAACTTTTTTAGTAGTACTGGTTTTTTTTGCAGGAGCCTGGTCCGGTATACCCTTGAATGCAACCGAATTTTTCCTTGGAGTTGAAGATACCGCCATTTGTGATTGATGTAAATTTGTACCTGTGCTTCCTATACTGCTTACCATACGTTTAACCCTTTCTTTTTTATTTAAATTGTTATTTTTAATATTAACCTGACAAAAAATACACACTTTATATATTATAAAAAACCTAAATTTTAAAAAAAATGACTATTTTTTTATAAACTGTAAACAAATTGTTACTAAAATCAATATTAAACATAATAATTAAAATTTTTCCATCCGTTCTTTACTAAATTAAACATTTTTTATTGATTATTTCGTTTATTTTTGGTTTATAATTACATGTCAATCGACTGATAAGTATTTTTAATAAATAAATTAATAATAAAAAGAGGATAAAACCAAGTGGCACAAGAGAAAAAAGAACAAAAAGAACCAAAAGGACAAAAATACCCTGAAAAAAAGGGCTACCGCTCTTCTGATGAAAAAAAAGACGACTCCCAGGCAGACCCAAAATCCGGCGAATGGAAAGAAAGAGTCCTCCAGATAAGAAGGGTAACAAAAGTTGTAAAAGGCGGAAAGAAACTGAGTTTCAGAGCTGTAGTCGTTGTGGGTAACGGCGAAGGCCAGGTAGGAATAGGCGTTGGCAAGTCCAGTGAAGTAATCGGCGCAATCCAGAAAGCGATAATTTCAGGCAGGAAGAGCCTGATTAACGTTCCTATCTTCAAGAAAACCATCCCTCATCCAATCGTATCAAAAGCAGGGGCCGGAAAAATTATGTTAAAACCTGCCGCTGAAGGTACAGGAATCATCGCTGGCGGTTCTGCAAGGTCAGTACTTGAACTATCAGGTATAGAAAATATCCTTTGCAAGTCATTAGGTTCAGATTCAGCATTAAATATCGGAAGAGCAACAATTAAAGCGCTTTCCGAGTTAAGAAGGTTCAAGGATGTCGCTGATGCAAGAGGCCTCACTCTTGAGCAGATGTTAAATTAAAAGGCAATATACAGGTGAAAAAATGACAGAGAATACAGATATAAAAGTTGATGAGCTCAAACCGGCCGAAGGTTCAGTAAGAAGAAAAAAGCGCGTAGGCCGCGGAATCAGCTCAGGAAGCGGAAAAACTTGCGACAGGGGACACAGGGGTGAAGGCCAGCGTGCAGGTTGCAGCAGAAAACCCGGTTTCGAGGGCGGGCAGATGCCTGCTTACAGAAAAGTCCCCAAGTTAAAGGGTTTCCCTCTTGTAAACCCGATTATCTACGCTGAAATCAACGTTTCCCAGCTGGAAAAAATGAGCGATGATATTGTTGATATTGAGCTTTTAAAAGAAAAAGGTTTATTCAGCAGGAAATACCAGGAACTCAGGGTTCTTGGCAACGGCGAGATTTCAAGGCAAGTAACCGTAAGGGCAAGGCATTTTTCTAAATCCGCTAAGGAAAAGATTGAAGCGGCAGGCGGAAAAGTTGAACAGGCTTAAATTAAAAGAAATTTAATCGTCATTCTGAGGGCTAAAGCCCGAAGAATCTCTAAGGCAAAGAAATGAGATCCTTCGTTTTACTCAGGATGACGAATTGAATTATTATAACCGGTGAAAATTTCGAGTAATTAGAAATGTTAGGCTACATCTGGCTATTTTTCATAGTAACGGCAGTAATAGTAGGAGGCTTAAACGGCCGCATAGAAGAGGTTGGACAGGCTGCAATCGACTATTCCAGGGTTGCCGTTGAGATTTCAATCTCGCTAATAGGCATAATGTGCCTGTGGCTTGGGCTTATGAAGCTTGCCGAGGCATCCGGGCTTGTCGTGCTTATTTCAAAGCTAATTAAGCCTGTTACAAGAAAACTGTTCCCCGGGATTCCTCCTGAGCACCCTGCTATAGGTAACGTGGCAATGAATGTTTCCGCAAATGCCCTGGGCGTAACAAATGCAGCCACGCCTATCGGTATTAAGGCAATGCAGGAGATGCAATCTCTTAACCCTCATAAAAACATCGCCACAAATGCAATGTGTACTTTCCTTGCGATCAATACAGCCGGGGTTCAGCTTGTTCCCGCCTCGATAATCGGGGTTTTGATAGGTGCGGGGGCACAAAACCCGACTGCTATAATCGGGCCCACGCTTTTTGCCACAGGAACAGCGCTTATTACCGCGATTATCGTGGTTAAGCTCCTTGAAAAAATCCCTGTATTCAAGACGGAAAACTATCTTGAGGAGGGAGAAAAGTAATGGTTACGGACCGTTTCGTAGAGGTGATGGCCCTTATTTCAGCGTGGATATTGCCGTTATTAATAATGTCAATCCCGGTATGGGCGTTTTACAAGAAGGTTCCTCTTTATGACACGTTTATCAAAGGCGCAAGAGAGGGTGTTGGGGTTGGGTTGAGGATAATTCCTTACCTGGTGGCGATTCTGGTTGCAATAGGGATGTTCCGGGCATCAGGGGCAATGGAGCTTCTCGCTGAATTCGCTTCTCCTGTGCTGAATTTAATAGGAATGCCCGCTGATATCCTTCCCCTGGCAATAGTAAGGCCTATGTCAGGAAGCGGGGCACTTGGTATTATGTCGGAAATCGCTAACCAGTACGGTGGTGATTCTTATATGGCGAGGCTTGCTGCTGTTATGACCGGCAGTTCTGAAACCACGCTTTATGTTATTGCGGTTTACTTTGGCTCAGTGGGTGTTACAAAGGTAAGACATGCCCTTGCAGCAGGTTTAATTGCTGACCTGGCAGCTATATTAGCCTCATTATTTATTTCAAGGATTGCTTTTCTTTAATGGCAGCCTCAAGAAGCTCCAGGCTGTACTTATCCGCTATTATCCAGCTTAAAAGTTCGTCTTGAGGGATTTCCAGCGAGCTTGAAATCCCGCTCAGAACAAAATCTGACACGTTTCTTTTACCTGTAATCATCTTATTCAAGGTACTCTGGCCGTATTTTATCTGCGTTGCAAGAGCAGTCCTGGACATGTCTTTTTCTTTTAAAATATCATCTATTTTTGTTGTGAAAAGCCGTTTTCTCTTATATGGAAATTCTTTCCGGTTTTTAACGGCCAGTTCAAAGGCTTCCAGCGGGTATTTATCCGCAATTAACCAGATATTAAACTCTTCTTCTGATATTTCGAGAATTGGAAGTAGCCTTTTAATAACATTTTCTGAAAATTTACTTTTCCCACTAAGCATCGCATAGATAGCGCCATTTGAAATACCGATTAAAGTACCTAGTTTAGAGCCTGTTAAGCCTTTTTTACTTAAAAATTCATTTATTCTTGAAGTAGTAACTCTGTTCATTTTTAAATTTGTCTGCAAATTTGTTCTTGACATTCTTTGAAACGTCGGTTAGACTAAAGACGTGGAAAGATAAAACTTGTTTCCGTTTACAATCAAAAAAATTTCGTCCTAAAGACTTAGGACTGATTTTTAGTTAAAATTTTCCAGACTAATCATAGCATATGTAAGCAAAAGGTTTAATATATGGCTCAGGCTTATTTTTGTGGCAGCTTTTCCTTAAGTACGGCCTCAAGAAGCTCCAGGCTATACTTATCCGCGATTATCCAGCTTAAAAGCTCATTGGGCGGAATTTCAAGCGCATTTGAAATCTTTTCCAGCACCGGTTTTGACACGTTTCTCTTGCCTGTAATCATCTTATTCAAGGTACTCTGGCCGTATTTTATCTGCGTTGCAAGAGCAGTCCTGGACATGTCTTTTTCTTTTAAAATATCGTCTATTTTTGTTGTGAAAAGCCGTTTTCTTTTGTACGGAAATTCTTTCCGGTTTTTAACGGCCAGTTCAAAGGCTTCCAGCGGGTATTTGTCTGCAATTAACCAGATGTTGAACTCTTCTTCTGATACTTCAAGGATTGGAAGTAGTTTTTTTATAAATTTTTTGGAAAATTTTGCGCGACCGTTCACCATTGCATAAAGTGCGCTATCTTTTTCTTTTATTTTTTTACTAACTTTATAAACGGTTAAACTTTTTTTCTTTAAAATTTTGTTTATATTCTCTTTTACAGCGCTTTTTAATGACATAAAAATCCTAAATAAATTTGCCCTTGACATTCTTTGAAACGTCGGTTAGACTAAAAACGTGGAAAGATAAAACGTGTTTCCGTTTACAATCAAGAAAATTTCGTCCTAAAGGCTTAGGACTGATTTTTAGTTAAAATTTTCCAGACTAATCATAGCATATGTAAACAAAAGGTTTAATATATGGCTCAGGCTTATTTTTGTGGCAGCTTTTCCTTAATGGCAGCCTCAAGAAGTTCCAGGCTGTACTTATCCGCTATTATCCAGCTTAAAAGTTCGTCTTGAGGGATTTCCAGTATCTTTGAAAGTTTTTGCAATACTGATTTTGAAGCATTTCTCTTGCCCGTAATCATCTTATTCAGGGTGCTCTGCCCATATTCTATCTTTTTTGCCAGAGCGGTTCTGGACATATCTTTTTCTTTTAAAATATTGTCTATTTTTGTTGTAAAAAGCCGTTTTCTCTTATATGGAAACTCTTTCCGGTTTTTAACGGCCAGTTCAAAGGCTTCCAGCGGGTATTTATCCGCAATTAGCCAGATGTTGAACTCTTCTTCTGGTATTTCAAGAATTGGTAAAAGTTTTTCCAGTACCTTTTTTGAAAAACTTTTTTTGCCCAGAATCCTTTGATTTAGATTACTACTGTTTTTTTCTCCGATTAAGTTAGAAAGCTTATTTATTGATAAATTTTTTCTATCTAAAATTTTACTTATATTCCGCTTCACAACACCCATTTAAGGTTTTCCTCATAAAAAATTACTTCGTTAAACTTTTGCCCTTGACATTCTTTGAAACGTGGGTTAGACTAAAAACGTGGAAAGATAAAACTTATTTCCGTATACAATCAAAAAAAATCGTACTTATAATCCAGCCTAAATATTTTTTGATAATCTCCGGATTGTTATTGCGATGGCGACAACGACCATTTTAGCCGCCCATGGCAATCTATCCGGTATGTTTTTTTGGCTTATGCCTTACAGATGGACGCAGATCCTTCGACTTCGCTCAGGACAGGCTTCCTCTGAATGCCAATTAAGCGGTTCTAACATACTTTTCAGATTATTTCTAAATTTTTTAGGGCTGATTTTTAGTTAAATTTTTCCAGATTAATCATAGCATATGTAAATAAAAGGTTTAATATGATAAAAACTTCTATTGATCTCATTAAAGAAGTTAGAAATGATATAAAAGTAGCTATTAATGAACTGGCCTTAGAAATATCGCTTCTTAAAAAGGAATTAAAAAAATTAAAGCGGGAAGTGAAGAAATTAAAGTCCAAATAGGAACTTACCAGAGTTCAGCGCCGTATTTTTTCCAGGGGCTGATTTTTTGGGCGACAATTTTTCTTAAGTCATCAATAGAAATATCTTTTCCGGGGACTATACCGTCTTCCGCTGCCGCCTCAGCCGCAATCAGGTATTCCTTAAGTTTCCTGACCTCTTTTTTAATTTTTTCTCTTTGCTCAAACTGCCAACCCTCAAACCCGCAGCCGGGAGGCATACATGACCAGGGGTTATTAGGCGCTCTTTTGCAGCATTCCGGCCTGTTCTCATAAATCCCGCACCTGTTGTCTTCACTAAGATAAGGGCAGTAGTAGAATGTAACTTTATTGATATCAAAGCCTTCCTGCTGCCCAAGTTCGTTTAAAACCTGGTCAACCTGGTCAGGAACATGCTTTCTGGCTTCTTCTATGCTTGAGTACTGCTTAAACAGGTCAATAAAAACCCTTGCGGCCTCAGAGCCGTTTATGGTCATTTCTTGCAGCTCTTCGTAAGTATGCTCTGTAGTAATGGATTTGCAGCACCTGCCGCACATTTTGCACAGATACTGCGGGAAATCTTGCTGCTGGGTTTCTTTTTCCGGGTTCATTTTTAGCAATTACCTTTGTAGCCAATAATTCTATTTTATACCGATTTCAATAAATAATCTTAAAATGAAATAAATTAACATAAATCGGTATGGCGAGAATGAGTTCGCAAGCTCACACCCGCTTCGCGTGCAGGAGCGACGTTTTCTTAATGTCGGGCTTTGCGGGCGTTAGCGGGAGCCTGGCCTCATTCATGCCCGATTTTAAGAAAACTAACTCATTTTAGTAT
>JANQEB010000182.1 GCA_028278605.1 Candidatus Gastranaerophilales bacterium | reverse complement strand
GTAGACTCAAGTGGATTGCTTCGCCCGCCCCGCCCATGGCGGGTACCGGGCTCGCAATGACAAATCACGTATTTTTATACCACTACCAAAATTTTTACTCATTATACCGCTACCTTTTCAGTAACAAATTTTAAACCTGAGTTGATTTTTAAAATTTTTTTCTGTTAAACTGTCCTATTGATAGGTAAAAACCGTAAAAGAAAAAATGGATCGCGCAGAATTATTATTACCGGCAGGAAACATCGAAAAAATGAAGTATGCAATTGCATACGGAGCTGATGCGGTTTATCTTGGCACAGCGGATTTCAGCCTGAGAAGCCCGAAATCAGGTAACATAATTACTGATGAAAATCTCAAAACCTCTATTGAAACCGCTCATCAGATGGGCGCAAAGGCCTATGTAACCCTTAATGTCTTTGCCGATAACCAGATAATCGAAAAACTTCCCCCAATAATAGAAATGCTGAAAGAAGTAAAACCTGATGCAATTATTTTTGCAGACCCCGGTTTTTACCCTTCTTTAAAAAGAGAATTACCTGATATTCCCCTGCATATAAGCACACAGGCAAACGTGCTTAACTACGAAGCCGTGAAATTCTGGAAAGACCAGGGGGTTTCCAGAATAATTCTTGCAAGGGAGTTATCTTTAAAGGAAATTGAGCAAATTTCGCGAAAAGTACCGGATATTGAGCTGGAAGTGCTTGTTCACGGCTCAATCTGCGTTGCTTATTCCGGAAGATGCCTCCTAAGCGATTATTTAAGCAATAATAAAAGAAAAGCAAATCAGGGAAACTGCACCCAGCCTTGCAGGTGGCCATATAAATTAAAACTTGTTGACCCTAAAAACCCTGAAGATGAATATGAATTAGTACAGGATGACCATTGCAGCTATGTAATGAACCCCAGGGATATTGCGCTGGTAGAGTACATCCCGGACTTGATTAACGCCGGAGTGTGTTCTTTCAAGATTGAAGGCAGGACAAAGAGCATGTATTATTCCTCTCTGGTTGCCAAAGCCTATAAAGCAGCTATAAATGCTTACTACGAAGGAAAATCCCCGGATATGAAAGAAATTTTCGAAGAACTAATGTGCGCCGGAAACAGGGGATTCTCAACGGGTTTTCTTATAGATAAACCTGATAGTGAACACTACAACTATGTTTCAGGAAAAAGCCGGGCAATATCAGTTTTTCAGGGTATAATTACCGGGAAAGTTTCTGAAAATTCGTACAAAGTAGTGGTGAAAAACCAACTAAAATCAGGTGATAATTTTGATATCATCACACCTGAAGAAAAAATAAACACAAAAATTAATGAGATCTATAATGAATACGGAGAAAAAATCGAGGTTGCAAACACAAATTCCCTGGTTGTAATTAAGCTTGATATTCCGTTAAACAACTGGCAATGGGGAATTATAAGACGTAAGGAAGAATCCTGTGCTAAGAATAAAACCAACCTATATTGTGGGGCATGTAACTGATATTAACCTGGAAGACCTGAAAAAAGACAGTATAAAGGGCCTGGTTTTTGACCTGGACAATACAATAATGCCGCCAAAAACCGGGGATTACCCTGAAGACATCCTTAAATGGCTGGAGATGGTTAAAAATGAGTTTAAAATAGCAATTCTTAGTAATAACCCGCACAAAGAATACGTCCAAAAAGCAGGTGAAAAAGCAGGCTGCATAGCTTATGAAAAAGCCCAAAAACCCAGAATAAAAGCTGCTGTTCAGGCATTAAAAGACCTTGACTTACTGCCTGAGCAGGTCGTGATTATAGGAGACAGGCCCCTAACAGATATTCTGGTGGGACAAAGACTTGGACTGACAACGGTCCTTGTTGACCCGTTGATAACACACGATGAAAACCAGTTTATAAGTTTTCTTAAAATGCTGGAGAGGTGCTTTATTTCTTCCGCACTTAAAAAGTTCGCAGACAACGGAAATAATAACCAGAATAATTAACTAAAGTCGTCAGTTATAGGCTTAGGGGCAGGGGGATGGTAGGCGGGTTCCAGGCATTTTTTATTTTCCTGATTAAGGGAGGTTGAAAAAATTTAAAAACTGCTCAGGATATTTACAATAGCCTGCTGTACTGCTAAAGTAATGGAATTATGAGAATAAATTACATAACAAATGCGCTGGGTCTGATTCTTTTTTACTTTGGATTCATAATCCTGACCCCTATTATAGTTGCTCTTATTTATCAGGATTTTTCTTCTATAATTCCTTTTGTTATAGCATCGGCGATATCTTTATCAGCATCACTTCTTTTAAGAAAAATATTTACCCCTCCTGAAAACTACAATGATTTAAAAGGCCGTGAAGGGCTTTTTATAGTTGCTTTAACCTGGACTTGTGTCTCGTTAATATCAGCGGTCCCAAACTTATTCTTTGGACTTTCGCCGATCAATGCATTGTTTGAAGCAATATCAGGAATTACAACAACAGGAGCGACAATATTAACTGACTTTTCAGCCTATCCCAAAGCGTTTTTTTTCTGGAGAAGCCTGAGCCAGTGGATTGGGGGTATGGGAGTAATTGTTTTGTTCATAGCAATTCTCCCTCAGCTTGCTGTTGCGGGAAGACAGATGTTTTTTGCCGAAGCCCCGGGTCCTACTGAGGAAAAAATCACTCCCCGCGTAAGATCCACTGCAAAAGCACTGTGGAGTATCTATATTTTGCTTACGCTGGTAGAAATATTGCTCCTGATTTTTTTTGGTATGGATACTTTTGATGCTTTTTGCAACTCGTTTTCAACTATGGCAGCAGGTGGGTTTTCCCCAAACCCGGCCAGTATTATGGGTTATAACAATAAAGTGGTTGAAACTGTTATTATAGTGTTTATGTTCCTTTCCGGAGTTAACTTTGCCTTGCAGTACAAGGTTATTTCTACAGGAAACTTCAAGTTATTCCCAAAAAATTCCGAGTTTAAGTTTTATTTTGGAATAGTTTTTATCTCAGCCATTCTCCTTGCTTTTATGATCCTGTTTTTAAACGGGTATTCTGTTTTAGATTCAATAAGGCACGGATTTTTTCAGATAATTTCTATTACTACTACTACCGGTTTTGCGAGCCAGGACTTTGATGCCTGGGATACCAGGGCAAAGGTTATTATATTTGCAATGATGTTTATTGGAGGATGCGCAGGTTCAACCGGCGGGGGGATTAAAGTTGTCAGAATCCTTCTTGGTTTTAAATATATGGCCAGGGAACTTGTGCAAATTCTTCATCCAAAGGCAATTCTGCAAATAAAATTTGACAGGACCGCTGTTCCTCACGATGTTTTAAAGCAAATTCTCGGCTTTCTTTTTTTCTATTTCACTCTTTTAGCTTTTTCATCCATTGTGGTCTCTATAATCGAGAATAATGCGGTAATAGGATTTACCGGCACAGCAGCTACCCTTGGAAATGTAGGACCCAGTTTTGGGGTTTTAGGGCCAATGGGAAATTATAATGACCTTAATATTGTAACAAAATTGATTTTCTGCCTGAATATGCTGGTCGGCAGGTTAGAGCTCATTCCTTTTCTTGTAATGCTTAACCCTGATTTCTGGAATTTCCAGCTTAAAATTAAAAATAAACCTGCTCTTTAGGCAAAAACCGAATATCTGATCATTACAGTCAGGTATTAACCTGATTGCAGCGCATGTATTAGTTAATTCAGGCAGGTTTTAATAAACTTAAATAAATATTTAGTGCATTTAATTATGGCTAAAATATCCTTATATTGATAAATAACAATAAAGTAACCTTTATTTGAAAAGCTTATAAAAAGGAGGCTTATTGCCATGAAAAACCTGCAATCATTAGCTTATGTTCTTATTATAGTAGGCGCTCTTAACTGGGGTTTGATCGGATTTTTTGGACTTGACCTGGTTGCTTTCCTCTTCGGGGAAATGACAGTTCTGACAAGAATAATCTATTCACTCGTAGGACTTTCAGCCCTGTTCCATATTATTATGTCAACATCCGGTTATAAAATGGAAAAAGGACCTGCTTATTAACGATTAATTTAAACTAGTTTTTATTTATGGGTTACGAAAATCTTCGTAACCCATTTTTCATTTTAAAGGTAATTAACCTGAGTTGCTAATTAGCCAAAACCGTCATTGCGAGGAGTGAAACGATACTTCGGCTTCGCTCAGCACAGGCTCCGTAATCCATAAAAACATTTCA
>JANQEB010000175.1 GCA_028278605.1 Candidatus Gastranaerophilales bacterium | reverse complement strand
TGTCACCCTGTGCTTGACACGGGGTCTAAGTAACTTCTCTTCTATAATACTGATAACACTTAGTGCTAATTAAATAGATCCCGCATCAAGTGCGGGATGACACAATGTGTAAGAATTTTTTCTTTATTCCTTAAAAAGCTTTTCAAGGAAATTATCCGCTCTATCAAGATATTTATTGAGCTGTTCTTTACTTTTTCTCTCTAAAACCCTAACCATTAGCCTGGAACGAGGGTTTTTATCAAAAATTTTCTTGTGCTTGCAAATAAACCTCCAGTATAGCGCATCCCAGGTATCACACCATTCTCCGTGCTCAAAATCGCTCATTTTCTTTATGTAATTTGATGAACTTATATAAGGCTTGGTCATGATTAAGCCGCCATCTGCAAACTGGCTCATCCCATATACATTAGGCACCATTACCCAGTCATAAGCATCAATATACAGCTCCATAAACCAGCGATAAACTTCGTCCGGGCTGATTTCGCACAGGAGCATGAAATTGCCCATGACCATAAGTCGCTCTATATGATGGGAATAAGCAGTATTTAACACCCTTTTAATTACAGTGTCAACCGGGTCAACACCGGTCGTTGCATTATAAAAAGCCTCAGGTAGAGGATTTGTAAAACCAAAATAATTTGTGTTTCTTTCCCGGTCCTCTTTGAGCTCATACACAGCCCTGATGTACTCGCGCCAGCCAATCACCTGCCTGATAAACCCTTCAAGCGAATTCAGGCTGACAGTGTCTTTTGATGAAAATTCAAGGGTTTCATCCACAACCTGGGCAGGCGTTATCAACCCTGTATTGAGCGCAAACGAGATCACAGAGTGGAAAAGATAGTTTTCATCGGCCTTTATAGCGTCCTCATAGTCGCCAAAAAAAGAAAACCTGTTCTCAAGAAAATCCCTGAACCATTCGCGCACTTCGCTGTGTATGATAGGAAAAATGAAGTTTTCTGTGCTGCCCGGGTTGTCAGAAAAGATTTTTTCAACGTATTTTTGGGCTTCTTTTACATACTTATCAGGCTTAAACTTTTTGATTCCAGGAATTTCAATGTCAGGAGGGATTTTTAGCCTGTTTTCCGGATCAAAACTCCATTTTCCTCCAACCGGCTTTTTGTTTGAATTGACAAGGATTTTCTGTTTTTTTCGCTGCTCTATGTAAAAGGGAGTAAAGGAAAACTTATCTGAATCCTTAAAATATCTTTCCAATTCTGCTTTTGAAGACAAAAACCCGGGGTTATCTACTTTAGTAGACCTTATTCCAAGATTCTCACACAACTTATGAAGATCGCTCTCTACTTTTTTATCGGCCGGGTCAATAAAAAACAACTCCTTAACACCCGTCCGCACAAGCTCTTCTTCCGGTGATACTGCCAGGGTTGCGGTTGGGTTGCTCTTTTTCCATTCTATATAGATAACATCGCACCCCTCGGAAACCAGCATTTCCTTATATGCCTGCATAGAAGCCCTATGCAGCACCAGCTTTTTCTTGTGGAAATTAAAATCCGAAAAATAGCGTTTATCCTCAACCAGAAAGATTATCCTGTCTTTTTCAATTAGAGGATTGTTTTCAAACAATTGATTTGGATAAATAAAAGCTGCTTTTTTTTGCATAAAGTCAATTTCTCTTAATTGTTCAGGCAAAAAGCTTGACCCGGACTTCTTATTGCCTATAGAAATTATAAATTAATAAAAATGCGGGAGCTTTAACTCATTTTTACCTGTCTGCTTATCTTTTTAGCAATAATTTTTGAGAGAATTAACCACTGGTCTGGCTAAATTTTTTGGCAATTAACTATGATTTTATAACTAACTCGAATTGCTAAATAACCCCAATGACGGGTTCAAAATTTTTCAAAAATCCCCACCACTCCCGCCCAGAAGGAGGTCAAGGGCCTTCGGCCCTTAACAATTCCATATAGATTTTTGAAAAATTTTTAAAATTATACTAAGCTATAATTTATTTTTAGCTAACCCGTCATTGAGGTTAAATAACTCGAGTCGCGAATTAGCTAAAAGTTTGTTATAGCTTGATTATTTTTGAAGCTTTTAGGCAAAATTACATATATTTTTTTAAGGAATGCCCCGTGCGAAGTGCCCGAATCCCTCAAAAAATAATTCGCGACCCGGGTTAATTATTTTTTTTCAAAATTCCTTAAAATTTATAAAAATTTACAAATTATACATCTTTAATGCACTGAGCTAAAATTGAAATTGAGCTTATAGCTTTGTTTATTCCTTACAGGATTAAATTAATAAAAGGACCGTAAAAAATGACAGACGAGCTAAATAAAAAAGTTACAAACCTTTTTTCTTCGCATAAAAAGTCAAAAGTGTGTCAAAACGGCGAAGTCTGTAGAAGCGATGGCGGGTATTTTTTTGTATCTATCGAGACAGATGAAAACGGCAGGCATTTTGATGAGGAAACCATCTTAAAAAGAGCCGGTGAATTTTATTACATAGTAAAGGTTCTTGTAAAAGACGGTATCCGTGTTTACATAAATAACTATAAGATCCCTGCTGAAGAGCTTTTAGAGTTCATAAAACTCTATAATGACGGTAAAGGCGAAGGCAAGATTATTGAAATTGACAAATTTTTCCAGGATGAATGGGCATAGTTTGAGGTAAAATTAAAGAGGCATTCAAAGGAAAGGAAAAACTTAATAATGAAGACTTGTTCGTCTTTAGACTTGATTAAAAGAGGTATTTTCTTAACCTTAGGTGTTGCTCTGGTTGCATTTGGCCTTGAGCAGTTTTTAGTGCCGAACAACATTATTGACGGTGGAATCGTCGGGGTTTCAATCATTACGAGCTATTTAACCAAGCTTCCCCTGGGTGTATTTATTTTCTTTTTCAACCTGCCGTTTTTGTATTTTGGATATAAACACCTTGGGGCTAATTTTTTATTTTCATCTTTATTTTCAATTGCATTACTGGCAATTGCAGTATCAATTTTTCACCATTTTCCCAGCGTAACCCATGATTTGCTGCTATCAAGCATTTTTGGCGGAATAATAATAGGCATAGGCCTGGGCGTCATCTTCAGAAACAACGGTTCACTTGACGGCACCGAAATCGTAGCCATTGCTTTTTCCAAAAAGATCAGCTTTTCAGTCGGGGAAGTAGTTATGTTTTTCAACATTTTTATCCTCGGAAGCGCCGGGGTTGTGTTCGGTTGGGACAGGGCAATGTATTCTCTGATTGCTTATTTTATTATTTTCAAGACAATTGATGTTGTGCTTGACGGGCTTGATGAGTCAAAATCAGTGATTATTGTATCTGATTTTTACGAGGAAATCGCACTTGCGATTATGAACCACCTGGAGCGGGGCGTAACTTACATTGACGGTGAAGGCGGTTATACCAGGGAGCCTAAAAAGATCATTTTCTGCGTAATAACCAGGCTGGAAATGGCAGAGCTAAAACATATGGTCAGTGAAATCGACCCCATGGCTTTTATGGCAATAGAAAATGTTCATGAAGTTGCAGGCGGAAAAGTCAAATCAAAAAGTCCTCTTTTAAAATTTACCCAAAAAAATCTTTTTTCTCAAAATAAAACCAGCTAAAAGAAAATTTCCAAAGAGCTATAATAAGGGGTACGTCATTGCGAGAAGGGTTTTGGTTACTTAGCACTCCACTGCTGTACGCAGGGCACCTGCCGAATACTTATCCGCTACAACCCAGCTTGTAATCTCCTCTTCCGGCAAACCGGAAAAAGCACACAACTTCTGCATTAATTTTTTAGAAACAGGCTCCTTGCCAAGCACAACCTGGCTTAACCAGCCCTGGTTGTAGCCTATAACCCTGGAAAAAGGGTTTATGGTTAAATTATGCTGTCCCATAAGCTCATGCATCTTGATGGTAAAGATTAATTTATCCTGCCCGTCATATTCCCGCTTTAACTCT
>JANQEB010000159.1 GCA_028278605.1 Candidatus Gastranaerophilales bacterium | reverse complement strand
AAGGATCTCAGGTAATGAGATTCTTCGCCCGCCCCGCCTATGGCGGGAGGCGGCTCAGAATGACGATTCTATAAAATTTACTTAACTGTGCACTAGTTTTCAAAGAGAATTTTTAGGATTTTTTCTTTACCTTCACCTGTTTTTGCGGAAAAACCAATTACATCTGTGTTAAAGGTCTGTGCTATATGTTTTAAAGACTTATTTGAATTATTTTTGCTCATTGTATCAAGCTTTGTAGCAACTGTAACCGCTTCAATTTTATAATAATCGAGCCATTCCCTCATCTGAAGGTCATTTTTCTGAACGTCATGTCTTGCATCAATAAACTGGATCACAAATTTCAGCTCTTTTCGGTTTAAAATATATTCCTCGAGGTTTTTTGCCCATGACTGCTGCTCATTTTTTGATACTTTTGCGTATCCATAGCCCGGCAAGTCAGCTATTATTATTTTATTTTCAAACATATAGAGGTTTATAAGCCTTGTTTTGCCCGGGGTGTTACTTGTGTAAGCAAGGTTTTTCCTGTTTGCCAGGGTATTTATAAAAGAAGACTTCCCAACGTTAGAACGGCCTATGAGAGCAACTTCCGGAAGGTTATAACCGGGGCATTCTTTCAGGTTCGGGCAGCTGATCAAAAATTGTGTCTTTGTTATCTTTATCATTTAATTTACCTTGCTTTAATTTATGCCTTTTCCAGGTATTAGAGAGAAGATTATAGGCTTCTTTGTCGTTAACAACTGAAATTTGTATTGATTTATCGTTTTTAAAGTCAATATCAAATATTTTTTTGTTTTTTGAGAAAATATTATCTGCTTCAACCAGTATTATTTCAATAATTTTATCTTTAAGTATGCCCAGGCTTTCTTTGTTGAATATTTCAAACGTCCTGAGAATATCAAGTTTTTTGCTTTTACTTCGCAAACCGGTTGAAGGCAAATTATTTGTATTCACTCTGCTCATAAGTTATATAGCGGAATTAATTTACTCATAAATATAGGGCTATTGCCGAATTCAATAAAATTGACATTTTGAATTCGTCTTACGTCCCTGCCGGCCAGTTTTAAAATAGCGGAAAAGGTAATTTTTCGCTATTTTTCACTTTTGTCAGGGCCGTGTTGTCAAACAGAAAGTAATAGTTATTTAACTATTTGTCAACACTTCCATATTACCAGAGTAAAGCAAATCTCAACACACAAAAAAAAAGAAGTTAAAAAACTTCTTTTTGTCGGAAACTTCCCTTCTAAATAATTATGGTCTTGCTCCTAGTCAGTCTATGTCGTCATGTATTTTATGTGTGTTAATATCCCTGCGCCCTTTCAGTATTTCAGTATTTAAGAATAAACCTTTTCTTTTTCCCTTGTGGTGAGATTTTAAACCCTTTTTAATATTCTGTTATTATTATAAAAACAAAAAATCAGAAAAAATTTACTCTTTAATTATTAGTTTAAAAGTTTTGCTATTGCCGGGTTTATACGATTAGAGGCTTCTATATTTTTAGATAATATATTGTGTCTATAACCTGTATTTTTGCTGTATTACAAAATTTTCTTGTAATAAAACTTAAGATTGCTTAATATTTTGTATCTTTTAAATTTATGCCGAGTTCAACTTTTAATTGCAACACTTTATCAGTGCGAATATATATTGAATTCATAAAGAAAGGTAAGGTGTTGAAAATGAGAAGAAATAAACATTTAAAACCAGAAGGATAAAATATCGACCAAAGGCCGCAGGAAGCGAATGAAAAAAAAGAGTTTGGGCATTTTGAAGCAGACACAATATTTTCAAAGAATAAAATGTCTGCATTGCTTG
>JANQEB010000132.1 GCA_028278605.1 Candidatus Gastranaerophilales bacterium | reverse complement strand
TAATTAACCCGAGTCGCGAATTAGCTTAAAAGCAATTATAACAAGGTTTTAAATAGAGTTAAAATTTAAATTTTATTGAAATAAATTTTGCAAAATCATAAATAAAAACAGGGGCGAACGAGGCGACGAAGTCGCCGAAGCGAGCCCAAAACAACAAACTAGCCCCCTCCCTTCTAAAGGGAGGGGGTTGGGGGTGGGTTGTAAAATTTTCGATTTTACAAATTAATTCGCGACTCGAGTTAATTAAATAGATCCCGCATCAAGTGCGGGATGACACAATGTGTAAGAATTTTTTCTTTATTCCTTATAAATCAGCCAAGGCCGGGAAAAAATGCTCGCATTGTAAGTAACAATTTTTATAGCTAACAAAAGGGGGATTCGATCTTAAGATCGAATCCCCTGTCTTTTAATAAAATTTATTTAATTTAACCTGTATTTTTCAGGGTTTTAACTATTTTTAAGCGTCTGTTCGGTTCTTCTCCAACGCTTGTACTTTCAAGGTTATGTTTTTCAACCAGCTCATGCTGGAGTTTTCTAATTGTCATTTTCCTTGGCTCAAGCTCTACTGAGCTAACCCCGTTAAGAATCCTGTAAACAGCTCCCTGGGCTTCTTTTAGAGCTTCTTCCCTTTCATCGAAGCATTCCTCAGCAAAGTCATCACCGGGACGGCCGCTGACTCCAAGCGCCTGTTTTACTGCTTTTTGTATTTGAGCCGTGGTGTTTGACCTGACAAAATGTATTGGCAGGTGGTATTCCTTTGCCACGTTGATTATTTTAGCTCCGCTCTTTGAATAGCTCTTGTGAGAAACCACAACATCCGCTTCGTCAATGTTGCGGGTTACTTCAGCGTTTAGCTCGTATCTTTCTATGATTTTGTCTACTATTGACCTGCTTACAGCATAGACAAATATTTTTCTAGCCGTTTTAGCGTTGTTAACCTCTTTCATATACTTATTAATGTATGCCTCGAAGTTCTCTTTTTCCTCAGCGCAGGGTAATTTAGGAGCTTCCCGGATTTCAGTGGTCTTGCCTTTATCATCGACTTTCCTGATTTCAGGGGTAACAGGCCAGTCTCTGAGGATGCAATCCACTGCTTCTGCTACGTTCGGGTAAACAGCAAGTGTGTTTCTGTCCCTGATTTCTATAACCACATCGAAAGTAGGCTGCTTTTCTCTTTCCAGGACTGTTTTCTGGCAGGCTCTTCTTCTGGCTTCGTCGTCTCCGAGGGTTACACTGCTAAGCCCGCCGACAAGATCAGAAAGTGTCGGGTTCTTAATCAGGTTCTCAAGTGCATTACCATGAGCAGTCGCTACCAGCATAACCCCTCTTTCAGCAATTGTCCTTGCTGCCTGGGCTTCTTTTTCTGTGCCTATCTCGTCAACTATGACAACTTCGGGCATATGGTTTTCAACAGCTTCAATCATAACGTCTTTCTGACGCTCAGGTGATGAAACCTGCATTCTTCTTGCCCTGCCTATAGCCGCATGGGGAACATCCCCGTCCCCTGCGATTTCATTAGAAGTGTCAACCACAACCACTCTTTTGTTAAGGTCATCTGCCAGTAACCTTGAGATTTCCCTGAGTTTTGTGGTCTTTCCAACGCCCGGCCTGCCCAGGAAAAGAATGCTCCTGTCTTTTTTAACAATATCCTCTATACAAGAAATAGTCCCGGTTACAACTCTACCGATTCTGCACGTCAGGCCTATTGCTTTGCCTTTTCTGTTCTTGATTGCGCTTATTCGGTGTAGTGTACCGGGAATTCCAGTTCTATTATCTGATGTAAAGTCTTCTATCCGTTCTGTTACGTAATCTATATCCTCCTGCGTAACCTCTTTTTCCCCCAGATATTCCAGATCTCTGTTCAGGTATCGGACCTCTGGTAGTCTGCCTATGTCCAGAACAACTTCTACTAGCTCTGTCAGATCTCTTTTTTTCAGTTCTTTAGTTATTCCGGGCGGTAAAACGTTAACAAGTTTTTGTAAGTCATCGAAAAAGTCAGAATAAAACATTTCACCCACTAAATTCACTAAATCCTCCTATTCATTAGCTCTAATACAGGTATATCTCGATTTTTACGAATATTCATGGCGACTTTCTTTACTTTTGTTTGACTTTACCTATATTATACACTATTTTTCGCCATTTTGCACTATAGCGCTCCTACATATTTTTTGTTAATGCTTGTGCAGCAGCAACTATTTTGTCCAGTTTTGCCACAAACTCGTTTTCATTATATTCCTCTATATAAGAAAGAATGATTTTTTTCGCGAAAGTTCCATAAGCTATTCCTGCAATTTCCAGGCCTGCAAGTTTTACAAGTTCCGGGGTTATATGGTTTGTCCCGCCTGAAAGCTGGATATAGGCATTAAGCTTTGTTTCCAGAAGTGTTGAGGCTGCTGCAAGTGTCTGTAGCGTCGATGAATTTTTTGTCCCCCCTCTCATTGATATTCCATCTACCTGAAGAATGATTTTTTTATCAAACAGTTTTATGATTGAATCGGCATATTCCGCGAGTTCCTTGCTATTAAAACTCATTGAGTCGATACTTACTGAAATAAACGCTGCTTTTCCTATTATATTTTTATTAAATTCCAGGAAGGTTTTAACCTGCTCAACAGAGCTATTTCCTGTATGTATTTCTATGGCATCAAATTTGCCTATGTCGCTTTTATCTTCCTCCGGCTTGAAAGGGTTCTGCGTCATGGTAATCACGTTATGCTGGCAGGCTTCAACACAGCTGGCGCAGCCGTAGCATTTATCTTCATTGTATATTTTTGCCCCGTTTTCTTTTGTGATTGCTCCTGACTGGCAGGTCTTAACACATTCAAGGCACTGGACACAGCTTTCCAGGCTGAAACTTGCCTTCCTGAAATGCTTGTCATCTCCAACGTTTATGCTTTTCATAACCGCAGGAACATTAAACCCCGGGTATTTTTCCGGATGTTTTTCAGCAAGTTCCCGCGCTTTTAAAATTCCCTTTGCAGCAGCAGTGTAAATTCCTCTTTGGGGCGCAATATCAATAACATCAACCCCGCAAAGCGAATACACAAGAGTAAGTCTTTCAACCTGAGTGAAACTCGTGTTTGAAGCCCCGCAGATGATTTTCCTAAAACTGCCTGTTTCAAGTGATTTTAATATTTTTTCAAGTGAAAAAGGTGGTTTTTTAAGTTTATTCAATGTCATACCTTATTAATCACAATGTTTACCGGATTTGGGCGTAATTTTATGCATTACATAGATAAAATAGCCAAGCCCAATAGAAACTAAAATCCAGCCTGTAATTTCCCCAATAAGTTCATAGTTCATTTTTAAGCTCCTTTATTAAGCGTCGGATATCTTCTTCAATATTTAATACACTATTAGCAAAAAATAAAATTAAGAAAACACCCAGTGCAATGGGAATTAAGAAAATAAGTTTAAAATTAAATATTAAACCTATTGTGCCAGTTACTAAAAAAATAAGGATAGTTGTAAAGTTTGATCTTTTGGCAATTAATGAATCGATTTCTTTTTTAATTGAGTCTTTCAATCGGTATTTTCCTGTTTAACTTACTATACCAAAGCCTAAAAGTATTGAAACAACAATGAAAGTACCTGCAAATACCGCGGTAACCCTGTTTAGACCGGCCTCAACCCCTTTTTGACTGGAAAACAGTTGCGCAGCTCCCCCGATTGCAGCCATCCCGTCACCTTTTGGCGCGTGCAAAAGCACCAGCAGTATTGTTATTAAACCTGATAGTATTTGGATTATCTGGAAAAAAGTTACCATTATGTCCTCCGAATTTGCTGGATCAATTTTAGTTTATTCAGAAACCATGCTACCATGAAAAGCTCTTTTTTATACCAAATTATACAATCTCTTATACCATACATTTGTTAAGTTTTTGTTAACTTTTTTTAAAGAAATCTTTTATAAACTGAAAAAAAGCAAAATTTTATATTTTTATTTGTTTTATACTTACAGAAAAAATTAAAAAGGCTAAAACCATGTCAGTAATTCCGGCAATTAGTAATAGAAATAATGAAAATACAAAAACTTATGGTAATTCTAATAACCAGAACCCCACCATCAATAATTTAATAACTGTACCGGCTGGTATTGCAGCCGGTTCAGCTTCTGCTTTTGCTATAAAAGTGGTTGGCCAAACAACAGTAGTCGGTTATTTATTTAACCTTTTTGAAAGAATACATGATGTAACTGTTAAGGGTTTTCCTTTAAGGAAAATTGCTGACTTCGCTAACAAAATGGTAGATGAAAATATAGGAAAACGTAAAAATGGAATTATTCCTAAAGAATTAAGTTTTTCATACTCCACGCCTGAAAATTTAAAACAAACAACAAGATTTTTAAAACAACAATTTGAAAAGTCGCGTGAAAAACTACCTTCAAGAAATCCTTTAACTTTTTTAGGTAAGATTTTTAAAAAGGCTTCCGACTTATTGGTAGGAAAATTACCTGAAAAAATTACTTTAAAGAAGTTAGCAAAAGAAGCTTGTTATATTCCTATTATTAATCACATTAATGTACCTAATAAACATAGAGGATGTATTTTCCACGAAATTGGACATGCAATAAATAAATGTGGAAACTTTTTCTCTAAATTGCCTTTCAGAGCAGATAATGTTTCTAAATATTTCGTATTACCTGCTTTAATTTTTACGGCAATGTTTACAGGAAAAGGAGATAAGGAAAATAAAGAAAAACAGGCAATTAAACAGGATTCATTCTTCAAAAAATCAAGACAGTTTATAAAAGACCACATTGGAGCGCTTACTTTTGCCTCATTTATACCTTGTATGATAGAAGAAGCCAGAGCATCAGCACATGCGGTTAAGTTTATAAATAAACAAGGGGGTTTATCAAAAGCATTTAAAGCAGGGCATTCTAAGTTTTTACAGGCGGCTTTTTTAACTTATTTAGCTTTAGCTGCTATTACCGCACTATCTGTAAAAGCTGCTGTTAGCGTAAAAGATAAAACCGTAGACTTTTTAAATAAAAAATTAAGCTGATTTTACCCCTCACCACGCTTGAATTCAGCAAAGACCTGGTCCCTGTACGGAATGGACTTTATAGCACCCAGGCCTTTTGTTTGCTCGGAAGCAACGATAGAAGCGAGTTTTGCTGATTCAAACGGGGTATACCCTTTTGAAATTCCATGTAAGAAACCGCCGTTAAACGTATCGCCTGCTCCTGTTGTATCAACAACTACAACGTCCTTATACGGAATACTGGTTATTTCTCCGTTATAGCCAATTACACAGCCTGATTTGCCCATTTTAACCGCGACCATGGAAACCCCCCTGTCCCAGAAGTGTTTTATTATCTTGTCAGGAGAACTGATGCCTATAAGTTTTTCAGCGTCGTGAATGTTGCTGAGGATCATTATATCAATATATTCAATGATTTCTTCCATTGCTTCTCTTGCTTCTTCCACGCTCCAGATCCTGTCGGTAAAATTAGGGTCATAAGCGAGCAGGCATTCTTTTTCCCCGGCAACTGAACATGCTTTCTTAACAGCGTTTCTTGCTGAATTTGACAGGGATTGGGTTATGCCTGTTACATAAACTATAGATGACTTCTCTATAACGCCTTCCGGGATGTCTTCAGTTGAAAGCATTGTAGCAGCGCTTTTTTTCCTGTAGAACATAATTTCCTTTTTGCCGTCGGGTTGCCTGGAAATTATGTAAACGCCGTTATAGCTGTCAACTATTTTTACATTGCTTATATCAAGGTTTTCAGACTGCCAGGAGTCCATTAAAAAGTCTTTAAAGTAGTCATTGCCTACCCTTGTAATATACCCGACTTTAGAACCCATTCTGGCGGCTGCTATTGCTGTGTTTAAAACATCCCCTCCGTAATATTTATTGAAGCTTTCAGCAAATGTTAAGCTTTCTCTTGTTGAAAGCTCGATAAGGCTTTCTCCGATGGCAAGGATGTCAAGATTATCCGTCATAAAAAACTTAGTCCTGTAAAAATATTTTCATATTCAAAACTTATTTAACATTCTTTTTTTAAAATAGTCAAAAAATTTAAGAACCTGCCTGCTTCGCCATACCGTTTTATGAATATTTTTTCATTTTACCTGAGTTGCTAATTAACTCCAGTCGCGAATTGCATGTATGCAACATTTGCCAAAACCCGCCCACAGCCACCCTAAAGGTGGAAAAGAGGCGGAGCCTCTTTTCGATTC
>JANQEB010000067.1 GCA_028278605.1 Candidatus Gastranaerophilales bacterium | reverse complement strand
AACTGGATTAACAATAGACCTATGAAAATTTTAGGCTTTAAATCCCCTAATCAAAAGGCTTTAGAACTGAATGTTGCAATTGCTTATTGAATTCGGCAGGTTGAAATATCTAAAAATTTCTTATAAGAGTGATTTTCGCTTTTTAGAGAATTTATAAAAAAGTGTTTTTTAGTATTCTAAATTTTCGCCAAAATGAATTCTAAGAATAAATTTGAAAAAATTTTATCAGCAGATAAAGTAAATATAGGACTTTTCTTTGTGATAATATACAAATTTAACAGATTAATTAAAAAAATAATAAGGAGACAAACAAAATATGCCCGTAGCATCAATGTTAGAACTGCTGGAAGCAGGAGTACATTTCGGACACAAGACACAACGCTGGAACCCAAAAATGAAAAAATACATTTTTGGCGAGAGAAACGGTATTTATATTCTTGATCTTAGAAAAACAACAAACTTACTAGATCAGGCCTATGAAATAATGAGAGAATACGCAGCCCGGGGCAGAAACATAGTTTTTGTGGGCACAAAAAAACAGGCAAGCGAAGTAATAGAAGCAGAGGCAAACAGATGTGGGGCTTATTACATTAACAGACGCTGGTTAGGCGGTACATTAACTAACTTTGAGACAATCAGAACAAGGATTAAAAAGCTTAATGAGCTTGAAGAATTAAGAGACAGCGGCCATTTTGATAAACTTCCCAAAAAAGAAGTTGCTGTTATGACAAGGCAAATCAATAAATTAAACAAATCACTTGCCGGCATTAAAAAAATGAGAGGGATGCCTTCTCTTATCTTTGTAGTTGACCAGAAAAGAGAACTCATTGCGGTAAAAGAAGCTAATAAAGCTGGAATTCCTATTATCGGGCTTGTTGATACAAACTGCGACCCGGATAACATAGATTATGTAATTCCGGGAAATGACGACGCAATAAGATCAATAAAACTTGTTATAGGAAAAATGACAGATGCCATATTAGAAGGAAAAGCTGCAAGAGAGGCGGCAGGACCGGGAAATGCAGATGCTAAAGTTGAGAGTGTAAGAGCTGAAGATGCCGGAGTTTCTGCAAAAGACCTGGCAGTAGAGTCAAAAGAAGAAGCAGAAACTGTTGAGCAGGCTACAGTTCCGGCAGAAGAAGTAAAAAAGGAAACTCAGCCGGTGGTCGAAGCAAGTATCGAAATTACAAAGACTACTGAAATAGTTGAACAAACTGCAGCTCCTATAGAAGAGGTAAAAGGGGTTTCTCAGTCGTTTACCGAAGAAACCGTAGAGGTTGCAGAAGTAACTGAAACGCCGGCAGAAGAAGAACAAAAAAGTGAACCTGTAGAAGAAGAGAAGGATTAGAAGTATCTGGAGGAAAAATATAATGACAATAACAGCAACTCAGGTAAAAGAGCTCAGGGATAAAACAGGCGCCGGAATTATGGATGCAAAAAAAGCCCTGGCTGAAACTGAAGGCAACGTTGATAAAGCAGTAGAGCTCCTCAGGCAAAAAGGTATGGCCTCCGCGGAAAAGAAAATGGGCCGTATCGCAGCAGAAGGGCTTATAGGCTCTTATGTGCACAACGGAAAAATTGGTGTCATGGTCGAAGTTAACTGCGAAACCGATTTTGTTGCTAAAAACGATGAGTTTAAAGAGCTGGTAAAAGACATTTGCCTGCACATAGCAAGCTGCGCTCCTGAATTTGTCTCAAGGGACGAAATTCCTGAAGCTGCTATCGAAGAGGAAAAAAGAATCGAAATGGGCAAAGAAGACATCCTCAGCAAACCTGAAAACATCAGGGAAAAAATTGTCCGGGGCAGAGTAGACAAACTTATGGCTGAGAAAGTGCTTCTTGAGCAGAACTTTGTTAAAGATCCTAACTTAACTGTTGAACAGCTTATTAAAGAAAAAATCGCAAAAATCGGAGAGAAAATAACAGTCAGAAGATTCACAAGGTACGTTCTTGGCGAAGGCCTTGAAAAAAGAGAAGAAAACTTTGCGCAGGAAGTTATGAAAGGTATGAGCAAGTAGAATTTTTAATAAACTTATCATAAAACCAGGGCGGACTTTTTAAAAAGTCCGCCCTGGTTTCTATATTTAATAATGAAAAATCAAGCTCTAGCCGGGCTGAAAGCGGAACCTAACGCTCCGAAGATATTCGCAAGAGGAAGTATCGCTTCATTAGCAAGATGTATTCCTGTGGCAATATCACCTACTGTCCCCATTACGCCGCCTCTTCCGGAGAATTTAAAATGCTCATATCCACCCCCGCTTCTATGCCATCCGGGAAATCCTCCTCTTCGAAATCCAAATCCTCTTTTATATTCAATCTCCGGCATAAATGAATTTCCTATAGCGCCTAATGTTGCAGGCCCGGGCTGTATTCCAGGCATTGGCATAGGGCCAAGGCCAAGCCTGTTGCCAAAGTGACTCAATCTAAATCTATTAAACCCATTAGAGAATCTGTTTCCAAAGCAGTTAGGCCCATATAAACCCATCATTAAAGGGTCCATTGGACAAATTCCTCTATTATTATATCCATCTGCTGTTGTGCGTGAATATCCTTCAAAATTTCCCCACTGATCAAAAGTAACAGATTCACCTCCGGAAGGGCCTCTGTATCCTCTTGTTACACGCCATTCACCGTGGTCTCTATTGTAAGTAACTGTTTGGTAGTTTCTAAATCCCCCTACATGTGGAAAAACCATTTTTTCCTCCTTTATTTATACCTCTCTGTAATAAATTACCCGTAAAATAAGAAAATTAGTTTTAAAACTAATTTTATACCCTATCCTATTTCTCTTATTAATATAAAAACAAACATACTTAAAAAATTGCCTTTTTTCTGTAAAAAAATTTTTACAAAGCGAAAAAAGAGGGATGCGGCTTAGCCGCAGCCCTCTTTTATAAGTAATTGCTAATTATGCGTTTACTGTTAATTTGTTGGCAACTAATTCAACGGTTTCAGCAAGTCTTGTTGAGTAACCCATTTCATTATCGTACCAGGAAACAACTTTTACCATGTTGTCGCCCATTGTCATTGTTAAGTCTGAGTCAACACAACTTGAGTATGTTGAACCAATGAAGTCTGTGCTTACTAATGGAGCATCCACATATTCAAGAATGCCCTTTAGTTCGCCTTCAGCAGCTTTTTTAAGGGCCTGGTTCACAGATTCTTTAGTTACAGGTTTTTGTGTTGTCGCAACCAGGTCAACGATTGATACGTCCGGAGTAGGAACCCTCATAGCAAAGCCGTTTAATTTACCGTTTAACTCCGGTAATACAAGCCCCACCGCTTTAGCAGCGCCTGTTGTTGTAGGGACGATGTTTAAACAACCGGCCCTTGCCCTTCTTAAGTCTTTATGACCGGCGTCAAGAATTCTCTGGTCGCCTGTGTATGAATGAATTGTTGTCATTAAGCCTTCTGTAATTCCAAACTCATCGTGAAGAACTTTAGCTATAGGCGCTAAGCAGTTTGTTGTACAGCTTGCCATTGAGATAATGTTTTGAGTTGCAGGGTCATATGATTCTTCGTTGATTCCCAGGCAAATTGTATTATCCACGTTTTTACCGGGGGCTGAAATGATAACTTTCTTTGCGCCGGCCTCTATATGGGCTTTAGCTTTTGTCCCGTCTGTAAAGAACCCTGTTGATTCAATTACAACCTCAACATCCATACTGGCCCATGGAAGTTGTGCAGGGTCTTTTTCCGCGAAGAATTTAATTTTTTTGCCGTTTACTACAATGCCTTCTTCGTAAACTGAAACTTCACCGCTGAATTTACCCATTACTGAGTCATGCTTTAAAAGATGAGCTGCCTGATCAGGAGTTAAGCCAGGGTCGTTAATCGCCACATACTCAAGCCTGTCAAAAGAACCGTTGTTAACAGCTGCTCTTAAAGTGTTACGGCCAATTCTGCCGAATCCGTTTATTGCTACTTTAACCATAAAAAAAAGCCTCTTTTCCTAGATACTACACCATTACAATACATATTTATATTTAAAACATGACAAGAAATCAAGTGCTGGCTTTTAAAGGAAGTAATAAAAAATTTGGTAGTGATCAATTAATGACTGATAGGAATTTTTTCTTGTCGTCATTCGTGTGGTTAAAATATTAACATTACTGAAATTTTTATAGATAGCAACTTGAGTTTTACTTACACCAGTCTTTTATAAAAAAATACTCCAAAATATTGATTCAATTTAGCTCACAATTAGTTATATTAGCACGTGAGAATGATTGATTATTTATGCTTAAACACAGACTGAGAGAGAGAAGAAGTTTTGAGACCTGAAAAAAACAATAATTCTGAAGCTACACTTCAGCTAATCAGAGGGACTATAGTTAAAAAAACCAAGCCTTATAATGATATAGACCTTAACAGCTGGAAAGACTATGACCATATTGAAACCGGAACCCTCTGGACGTTTAGCGAAAGGGCAAAAGGCAATGGCCATAAGTTTGACTACCACGGGAACTATATCCCGCAAATTGCAGAGCAGCTCTACAGCAGGTATACCAGGCCGGGAGATATCGTACTTGACCTGTTTTTAGGCTCAGGAACTTCTGCTATCGAGGCAGTGCACATGAAAAGAAGGTGTATCGGCGTGGAAATCAAGCCTGAGCTAATTGAAAAAGTTGAAGAAAAGCTTCAGGATTTTGATAATGATAATTTAACCAGGCTTATATGCCAGGACAGCACATCTGAAAGGGCCTGTGAGCAGGTTCACCTTGCCCTTGATGAGCTTGGTGAGGAAAAAGCCCAGTTTTTAGTCCTGCACCCTCCTTATGCTGATATTATCAGGTTCAGTAACAAGAAAAAAGACCTCTCTAACTGCACTTCTACAGAGGAATTCCTTGAAAAATTTAAAAATGTCGCGCAAAACGGTTATGACTGCCTGGAAAACGGCAGGTACGCAGCGCTGATTATCGGTGATAAGTACTCCAAAGGAGAACTTGTCCCGCTTGGCTTTTATTGCATGCAAAAAATGAACGAAGTTGGTTTTAAAACAAAATCAATTATAGTAAAAAATATCACCGGTAATGAAATCGGCAAAGGCAGGGCAAGCAATTTATGGCGTTACAGAGCGCTTGCAGGAGGGTTTTACATCTTTAAGCATGAATATGTGATGATTTTTGAAAAAAGCAAAAAATAATCTTTTAAATTTCCTGGTCAGGGATAACAAACCCGCCTTGCTTTAAGAACCCTATGATACCGTACGCCGCGCTTCTTTGTAACTTGGTAGGAGCCTGCCTGAGTAATTCTACGGCTTCTGAAAGTACCGGGTCAAGGTCATACCACCTTCTTTTGTAAAAAGTTTTATGCTCATGAAAAAACCACTCAATGGGTTTATTATAAAAGTCTGCAAGCTTTTGCAGCTCAAAAACATCAATTTTCCTTGCGCCTGATTCCATAACAGAAATAGCAGAAATCGGAAGATTCATATGCTTTGCGACATGCTCCTGCTTATAACCCGCTTCAAGCCTTGCAGTCCGTAGTTTTTCACACAATATTTTTTTATCCATATTTTAAGGACTCTCCTTTAAATAATGATATTTGTTTAAATTATTAGTTATAATTTATACGGAAGCGACAATTAATTAACTTTAGTTATCTTTCATTATAAACTATTTTTCGAAAATCGGAAATCTTTTTTGCGTATTCTTAAAGAAAATTAAAATTTATAGAAATTAACCGGGAAGTATAATGTTTTCAAAATTAAAACCAGATACCAAAGAGCAACTCAGGGTTCAAGCTAAAGAAATCCGAAAAGGGCTTGATATTTCTTCGGTAAGCAATGATATTTGCAACCGTATTATTGATTTCGAGGCTTATAAAGAAGCAAAAACAATTGCCGGGTTTTACCCGTTTGGCAACGAAGTTGATATAAGGCAGCTATTTCAGGACTTTTCAAAGCAATGGTTCTTACCGAAAGTCGTAGATGAGGATAATATGGTTTTTTATAGCTTTAAGCCTGATACCGGGCTGGAAAAAAACAGTTTAGGTATTTATGAACCTTCAAGTAGTGAAGAATTAGACCCTCAAAAAGCGCAAATTATATTTGTGCCGGCGTTAATGGTCGATAAAAACGGTCATAGAATCGGTTATGGCATGGGTTATTATGACAGGTTTCTTTCTAAATTACCTGCTGCCTGCCTGAAAATAGTTCCGATTCCTGAAGAGTTAACGGTTGAAGGGCTTCCATTCGGTAAAACGGATATGCCTGTTGATTTTGCAATAACCCCAAATAATATTTATAAATTGAAATAAAAAAAAACCCTGCAAGGTAGGGCAGGGTATGCACTTATTAAGAAGTATTAGGGGGGGATATTTTTTTATCCTATCCTTCCTTATAGGATAGCGCTTAAATTATGTTTTCTTTAATAGCTTTTACAGCAGCTTGAACTCTATCATCAACACAAAGTTTTTGCAGAATACTGCAAACGTGAGCTTTTGCTGTATGGACACTTACTATGAGGTCTTTAGCAATTTCAGTATTGCTTTTTCCTTTTACAAGAAGTTTTAAGACTTCCATTTCTCTTTCAGTAAGCTGGGTCCTTGCATCAGAAATTCCGGTTGAGTTTAAAACTTTTGTGGATTCAGGTTTCGGGAATAACTTGAGGGCTACCTGGGCAACATTAGGGTCAAGCCATGCCGCACCTTGTTTTACGTTTTTTATAACACTAACAAGCGTATTAGGTTCTATGTCTTTAAGGCAATAAGCGTTAGCTCCTGAACCAAGGGATGCGAGGACTTCTTCATCCCTTTCATGGGAAGTAAGCACTACTACTTTAATATTCTCGTCAAAAGTTTTAACTTCCTGGGTTGCTTCTATGCCGTTCATTCCGGGCAGGCCAAGATCCATTAAAACCACTTCAGGCCTTAAGTCTTTTATTAATTGAAGTCCATTTTCAGCTGTTTCAGCTTCTCCTATCACTTCAATCCCCTCAAACTCGTTCAAGGAAGACCTTAATCCCACCCTGGTTAATTTGTAATCCTCAACTATTACCACCTTTACTACATCTGTTTTAACAGCATCCATTTAATAGTTCCTCCTTGTGTTTGTAAATACTCTATATTTTGTCTTACCACTTGATAAACTTTTTAGCGCCAGTTAAATTTAATAAAATACAAATTAAAAAGCAGATAACTTCTTTTTTTTATTTGAATTTGTATTTTATTTTATATTTTATCGTAAGTTTTATCTTACCATGAAATTTTTTTTTAAAATAAGAACTATAAAAAAATAGCCCATATGGATATAAATAATATAATAAATAAATTTATAAAGATTAATTATTGTGCTATCAAAAAGTAATCAGGAAATGAAAAAAATTGTTGAACCGCACAATGCCGTTAGGAACATTTTGGTCTTTTATTCACATAGCTTTGTTTTGCCGATTTTTTATTATGAAGAGTAAGCACTGTCCTTGGGTCATTTGCCGCTTCCCTATATTGCCCAGCCAGGCTCCTTTTTTCTTCTGAATGTAAGCTGGACAGACTAATAGTATCTATAATCAGTTTTTCATCTTGAGGCGAAAATTGCATTGGTCCCGTATCTATTTTGACGGATGTGCCTAAAAGACTCACTCTGGCATTTATCTTTTTTGAACCCATTTCTGCAATGACCTTTTCAGCAGAGTCTTTAATAGCTTCTGCTTGTTGACCAGTTCTGCATTCAATTGCGTATTTCCCTTTAAACGCTGGTGATATAAGACCAAAATTGTTTATTGCATTCATTTTAATATCCAAAATTAACCTGACCTTTAATTATTTAAATGTGGATAAAAAATTTAATTGCTATTTTTAATATTAATTTTTTAAGCCTGAATATAGTATATTTTAGTAGGTGGAAAAATTAGTTTAAAAATTGCCCTGATGAATTTTAGTAAAAATAAGTTTATAAAAAAACTTGTAAAAGACAGGATAGTCTTAACAGCAATTCTAATCCTCTTTTCAATGTACGTTTTTATTGGCTTTGCAGGTTTCTTTGCCCCGTACTCAAAGTATTTCAGCGACAGGGACCTGTCCTACTCCCCGCCGTCAAAAATTTATGTGATAGACCGGCAAGGGGAATTTTCCCGGCCGTATACCTACAATTACAAACGCCGGTTTAACCCGGGAACCTTCAGGATGGACTATATCCCTGACAAATCCCAAAAATACTACCTGGAATTTTTCACAAAAGGGCAGCAATACATGCTATTTGGGTTTATTCCCTGTGATATTCACTTTGTGGGGGTAGATGAACCGGGGAGGCTGTTTCTTCTGGGAACCGACATTAACGGCAGGGATGTGTTTTCGCGGTTATTTTACGGCGGGCAGATTTCCTTAACCATCGGATTTCTTGCCCTGTTTGTGTCTTTTCCAATCGGCCTGTTATACGGCGGAATTTCCGGTTACTTTGGCGGTAAAACAGACGCCTTAATGATGCGGTTTGCTGAGGCTATCATGAGTATTCCGAGTTTTTTCCTGCTGATAACGCTTGCGGCGGTTTTACCGGCTAATATGACAAGCGTGCAGAGGTTTGCGTTTATCACAGTAATTCTTGCGTTCATTGGCTGGGCCGGTTTTAGCCGTGTTGTAAGGGGAATGGTACTATCTATCAAGAACAAGGAATTTGTCGAAGCTTCGCGGGCAATTGGCGCAAGTTCCATGAGGACAATTGTGCATCATATCCTGCCCCAGACAGCAAGTTATGTCATAGTTGCAATGACGCTCAGCGTTCCGGGCTATATCCTGGCGGAATCAGGGCTTAGCTTCCTGGGTTTGGGTATACAGCAGCCTGACGCAAGCTGGGGAAACATGCTCAAAGAAGCCCAGGAATATATAAATGTGCTTTACCGGCCCTGGCTGTTAACACCGGGGTTCCTTATATTTGTTGCTGTTCTGGCTTTTAACCTCGTAGGAGACGCTGTAAGGGATATCCTTGACCCAAAAAGCAGGATGAAAGGTTAAATAGAATGTTTCAACCGGAAACTGCGGCGTTAATATTTAAATCACCCGGCCAAATCCTTCTTGGCATCGGGGACCTTGATATTTACTGGTATGGAATCCTTATAGCAGCAGGGTTTCTTGCCGGGCTCGGCATAACTTTGCATATTGCAAAACAGGAAAATATTGATCCGGATAGCATAATAAACCTTGCCACCCTGCTTTTAGTTGGCGGCATCGTCTTTGCAAGGCTGTATTACGTGATTTTCAGCCGTGACTATTTTTTCTCACATCCGGCTGAGATTTTTATGTTATGGCAGGGCGGGCTTTCTATTCACGGGGTTATTATCGGATGTTTTCTTTTGCTGCTTGTTTATACAGGAATTAAAAAATTGCCTTTGCTTAAATATACTGACCTTTTTGCGTGCGCTTTACCTCTTGGACAGGCCATAGGCAGGTGGGGAAATTTTTTTAACTCGGAAGCCTTTGGAACTCCAACCGAATTTGCGCTAAAAGTGTTTATCCCCCTTCAAAACCGGCCTGCCCAATACGTTGGGTATGAATACTTTCATCCGACATTTTTCTATGAATCAATCTGGAATTTAGCGGTGTTTCTTATATTGTTTTTCCTGATCCGCCCGCGATTCAAGATGATAAACGGTGTTGTTACGTTTAGTTACCTGGTTTTATACTCTTTGGGCAGGTTTTTTATTGAAGGGTTAAGAACTGACAACATATACAGCGTTTTAGGGCTTCCTATTGCCCAGGTTGTAAGCATGATTCTGATAATAGCTGGAGTTTCAGGCTTAATTACTATCTTTTGGCTTAAAAAAAACGTGTGAAAATTATAAAACCCGCTTAATATATTGATAATTTTAGCTTTATGGTATAATAAATCCTGAAATTTAGCTAACACATTCCTTTTACTAAATTTGAGTTTACAAAAAGTAATTAGAGTATGATCTGTCCGTTTTGTAGTTATGAAAGTACCAGGGTGTTAGAATCCCGTCTTTCCTGTGAAAAAGCAAGCATAAGAAGACGAAGAGAATGCGAAAGCTGTATTAAACGCTTTACTACTTATGAGCGTGTTGAAAACTGTGCGATAACAGTAGTAAAAAAAGATAAAACAAAAGAAAAGTTCTGCCGGAAAAAGCTGGTAAAAAGCATATCTGATGCTTGCAAAAAAACAGCTGTAAGTAATATTATGATAGATAAAATTACTGAAAGCGTTGAGTCAGAAGTAGTTATGACCGGTAAAAAAGAAGTAAGCAGCAGTTTTATTGGGGAAAAAGTTCTTAACCATCTTGCAGACATCAATGAAATAGCGCATTTAAGGTATTTATCAGCGTTTAAGCAATATAGAAGCCTGGAAGAGCTTATTGAAGAAATAAAAACCTCCTCAAAAGTTCCGGCTTTATTCCAGTTTTAAGCAGGCTTCCGGGATTTCTTTACTGGTTTTTGCGCCAAGGGTCTTTATTTTTTCAGCCTGGCGGATAAGTCCGCCCTTACCTTCAAGTTTTTTATTAATATTTTCAAAACAGCCAAGTGTTTTAGAGAAACAATTCTTTAAAACATCAATATCACCAAGCAACCCAACGAATTTATCATAAAGTTTACCGCTTTCCTCTGCTATTTCAATGACGTTTCTGCTCTGGCTGTCGCGCTGCCAGAACAATTCAACCGTTTTAAGCGTAATAAGCAGGGTTGAGGGGCTTACCGGCAGAACCTTGTTTTTACGGGCAAATTCAAAAATCTCTGCATCACTCTGGATTAACAGGCCAAACGAGGCTTCCACAGGGATAAACATCAACACAAAATCCGGGGAATTAATATCTTTAACCTCCTGGTAAAACTTGCTTTTAAGGTTCTTGATATGCTCACGCACAGAATTAACGTATTCTTTAAGATGTTTTTCATCTTCTTCGTTGCAGTATTTCTCAAACGGCACGAGCGAAACCTTGGAATCTATAACCAGATGCCTGTTATCCGGCAAGTTAATTAGTACATCCGGCCTGAGATGATTGTCTTCCATGCCTTTAAAGCTTTGCTGGCTTGAATAGTGGACATCTTTTTGCAGTCCTGAAACTTCCAGGATTCGCTCTAAGATAACTTCTCCCCAGTTGCCCCTGGCTTTTGAGTCTCCTTTTATAGCTTTTGCCAGGTTATTTGCCTCTTCGGAAATACGCTGGTTATTTTGGAAAAGCAGTTTTATCTGTGTTTCCAGGGATGACAACTCTTTTGCTTCATCAAGCCTTGTTTTTTCTATTCGCTGGCTTAATTCTGATATTTTTTCCCTGAAAGGTTTTATTAATTCTTCAATTTCTCGTTTTCCCAACCGGGAAAACTCTTCAGTATTTTGCTTGAAGATTTTATTAGCCGCATTCTCAAACTCAGTAAAAAATTTGTCTTGCAGGTCAATTTCAGATAAATTTTTATTTTCAGATTCTAATTGAGCAATTTTCCGGTCTTTTTTTATAATTTTTTTTACAAAATATGTACTAATTGATACAATTCCAACACAAAATCCTGACAAAAAACTAAAAAACAGCTCCATTTAACCACCTGTTATTTAAATAATCTAAACAATAATATCAATTTTTAAACTTTTTTTAAAATATGTTTAAAAAATTTATAAATGGTGCATTTTACTGGCAGTGCATTATAATGTAAAATTATAGTGCAGGTTTGTAAGATAAAGGTTGAGCATGACTGATTTTGAAAGGTTTGTTGCCGGGGGCGATGAGCTTAAGGAGAAGAAGGACTTTAAAAACGCGATTGAATACTATAAAAACGCTCTTGCTATAAAGCCGGACAGCTATGAAACCATAGAAAAGCTTGCTGACTGCTACTTTAGCATTAGTGATCTGGATAAAGCAATTCTTTTTTACCAGAGCGCTCTTAAGACCAAACCTGATTACCTGCTTGCGCTTGTAGGCCTTTCAAAGGCTTATGAGCTCACCGGAAAGACAGCCCGGGCTGTTAAATGCATGGAGAAAGCTTATGGTTATAGCGATAAAGACCCTGATATTACTTATAGCCTTATCCTGATTTACATGGCAAACAATGAAAATCAGAAAGCAATTGATTTAACAAACGAAATTATACAAAAAAATCCTGATTATGACCGTGGTTATTATCTTACAGCTTCTAATCTGGAGAAAACCGGCAACATAGAGGAAGCAATTAACAACTACAAAAGAGCTATCAAGCTTAAACAGGATAATTTCGATGCTCATTTAGCCCTTGGAATACTTTTATTCAATAATAAAGAGTATGATAATGCCCAAAATGAATTTGAAAAGGCAATCGAGCTTAACTTTGACAGTGTAAAAGCCCATTATTATATGGGTTTGACCTATATAGAAAAAGAGGACTTTGAAAAAGCAATCCCGGAATTTAAGTATGTAATAACTTTTGAACCCAGGAATATCAATGCATACAGTAATTTAGGGCTGGCATACGGTTCTCTGGGCTGGACTGACGAGGCTCTTAATGAGTTTAAAGCCGCTTCTGAAATCAACCCTGATGATTCAGAAATCAGATATGCTCTTGGCTACATATATTACAAAAACGAAGACTATGTATCCGCTGAAAAAGAGCTAAAAAACACTGTTGAAATGGATAAATCGCACGCGCAGGCCCATTCAACATTAGGGTCAATTTATGCAAAGCAGGAAAAATTTAACCCGGCAGTCAATCATTTCAACGAGGCCCTGAATTTAAACCCGGATGATGCCATATCCACCTATAATCTTGCTTCCACATACCAGACCATGGGGCTTACGGACAAAGCCATAGAAGCTTATGAAAAAGCTGTCAGTATCGATCCGGGTATGATTGACGCTGCTTATACTGTTGGTTTAATGCTCCTGGAGAAGGATGAGCCGGAAAGGGCTAAAGAATATTTCAATTTAGCAATCAAAAACAACGGTAAATTCGGGGAAGCATACTATGGGCTGGGTTTATATCATATGAAACTTATGGAAACGCAGGAAGCTATTGACTGTTTTGATAGAGCAACGGTTTATAACCGTAACATATCAGATGCTTATTACCAAAAGGGCCTAATTTGCAGGGAGCTGGGCAATCTGGAAAAAGCTATAAGCAATATAAAGCAGGCCTCTGTGCTTGATCCGGAAAACGCGCTTTTCCTGAATGAGCTGGGGCTTACCTATCAGGCTAAGGGGGATCTTGAGGGGGCGGTGTTTTACTACAGGAAAGCGGGTTCCCTGGATATTCATAACCCGGAATATAAGCATAACTTGGGTCTTGCCTTATTTGAAATGAAAAGATACCAGGAAGCAGTTATTGAATTAAAAAGAGTAGTCCGTTTTGACCCAAATAATGCGGATATTCACTTTAATTTGGCCCAGATTTTTGAAATAACAGAAAACTATAACGAAGCAGCAAGGTCATATAGCGAATTTTTAAGGATAAAAGGACCTGACTATCCTCAAAAAGAACAAATAGAGGAAAAAATAGACTATTTTTACGGAATGCGTGAAATAAAAAAAGCTAAAATGAGATCAGCTGAAAGTGAAGAAGACAGCGGAATCAGCCGGAAAATGCTTAATAACATAAAAAATATGTTTAAGTAACCTGTATGGTCTGTTTCCTGTGAAATAACAGGTTTTTTAGCTCTCCTGCCCTGAAAACAAGTCCTTTTGTCATGTCGTAATTCTCAGAGATCACTTCCTCCAGCGGGTTTGTTTCGGTAAAACCTGATAGCTCTATGTTACTACTGAAATTTACCGTCTCACTTTCCTGAGAAGTATTAAACAGCCTGACTATAAAGCCGTTAATATTTCGATTTTCCGGATTTTTAAGGGCATAGGCCAGAATATTCTTATTACTTATTTTTACCAGGTTTTCAGGAAGCGGCGATGTTTGCGCAGCCCTGCCCGCCAGGGCAAATACACTTCCCATAAACTCATCAGCTTCTTTAAACAGTTCCTGCGGGATATGTACGGGGCAAATGGCGTACCTGGCAGAATGCTTGCCCAGGCACTGCGCCCCGGGCGTATCCAGGGCCGGGCCTGCCGGGAAGTTTCGTGTTCCCGGCGCAAGCTCAGAGAGCTTGCCTGTTGATCTTAATATTGTTATTGCAAGTGTATTTTTGCTGGTCACATATTCCGGAAGTCCCTCTGTGATTATGCCTAAGCCCTGCGCAAATACAAACCTCTGCATAGGCGCGGAATTGGCTGCCAATTCCGCGCCTTTTGCAGCCGGAATATAGTTTTCTATGCGATAATCAGGGCCGAATTCCCTTGTTATAAGCCCAAAAGTGTTTTCTGAAACGGTCCTGGTTACAGGCTCCGGTAAGTTAAATTTTACCTGCATAATATGGTTTTCGCTGTGGTTTTCCCATGAAGTATCAAATTCTACTCGTTTTGATCCGGATGAAAGTATGATTTTTGTTGTGATTATTGTTTCCTGACACTCCATGCCCCTGGAATTAGTTTCATAATCAAAATATTTAGGGATACTTATCCTGTAAGTTAGCTTTATAGTACCTCTTAAAGGCCCGGATTCTGTTATTTCCGAGCTTATAAGCCCTGTCCTGATTGCCTTATCGCCTATGAGTGGGGCGTAATTGTAAGTATCGCCTAAATCTGCCCTGTCAGTGATTATGTGCAGGTCTTTATACATTTTATTGTCTGTTAAATCAGCTAAATATAATGAACCGTCAGGGTTAATACTAATTTCAACCAGCGAGTTGCTTATTTTGTGGCGGCTAACCTCTACAGGTGCCGGAAAACCGGAAGCAGGCAGGGGTTTTACAGAAAACGAAGGGATATTTTCAACATAGGCCAGGTACTCCCTGAATTCTTTCATATCTTCGCAAAAAGGCGCTCTTTGCGTATCAAGCAGGATTTCACGGGGAAACTCAACGGATGATCCGACTAACTGATACGGGATTCCCTCCGGAAGGTCATCTGAAGTTTTTATACTCACAAGGCCTGAGTATTCATAGTTCGATAAATTACATACTACCAGGCTGTTTCGCGAAACCATGCCGGCAAGCTGGTTTTTGCACCTGTCAATTATGGCATTTGAAATCTGGTCTGCCTGCCTGAACCTTGACAAATTCTCCTGATGGACCTCATCAACAGAACAGCCGCATATACTATCGTGCGGATGATTCTTAAGAAGTAGTTTCCATGCATAGTCCAGCTCATTTTTTTTGGTTTTTGCCAGGCCTGCTGCTGCAAGCAGGGACTGTAAAGGCTCGGCAATTCTTGATAAAAGCCAGGTGGAACGGGCATTCACCTGCTTTAAATATAGCCTGGAAGACAGGGTTCCCGGGAGGACCGGGGCTCCGGAATTATCACGCAGTTCTGTTTTTACCCTTTCCAGTCTGTCAAGAGGCAGGCTAAGGCTGCTGAAATATTCGTTTATCCTGCCCTGCTTAAGTTCATAGCCTGGCAGTCTTTTATTCAGCTCTTCCATTAAATCTTTTAAACCTGCAACAGGCCCTAAATGATCACCACCTATAGGCAATAGAAGTTTATCCGATATAGTTCGTTCTTTTATAGTCTTTAAAACCCCGGTAATTTGCCCTGCCTTCCTTTCAACAGGCATTTCTCCATGGAAGATATCCTGAAAATACCCCTCAATAAGATGCGTAGCCAAAATTTGCGAACCATCCCCTGATTCCCAGATGAACTCTGACTTTCTATCTCCTGCCCCTCTCCACAGAACAGCTCTTTCTATACCAAAAGAAGATAAAATTTGCGGCATTAAAGAATTATGTCCGAATGAATCGGGCAAATACCCGAAAAAATCATTACAGCCGTAGTGCCTGGATTGAGTTATGCCAATTAACAGGTTTCTTATAAGGCTTTCACCCGAAACCAGGAATTCATCGGCAAGCACGTACCACGGTCCTATAAACAGCTTTTTATCCCTGATTAAATCAATTATTTGCCCGGCTTTCTCAGGGTAAAATTTCAGATAGTCTTCAAGGACAATAGTTTGGCCGTCTAAATAAAAGTAATCCGTAGACCCGCTTGAAAGCTCTTCTAAAACCTGTTCAATAACCTCGCATAAGCGTATTCTGAAGTCCTGAAACGGTTTATACCATTCCCTATCCCAGTGCGTATGCGTAAATAGAATAACTTCCACTTAAAAAGTCCCTTGAAAATACTTTTTATTGTTCCATTATAGCGTTTCAAAAAATAACTTTAAGGACAAAAAAAAAGACCCTGAATCAGAGTCTTTTAAGTGTGTATACTGAGTCTTTATTTTTAACAGTTATTTTGTTGTTCCTGAATTTCTTCGATTTCCTGTACTTTTTCAGAAATTTTTAAAAGCCGCTCAGCAATTATATTGAAATTACATTGCTGGACAATAGTGTTATACAAAGCACAACCGGGGCTGCATTCCTTTTGGGTAAAAGGGCAGTCTGTTCCAAGCATTTACAACTCCTATGGCCTGATTTATACCTCTTATAATAAGACTAAAATCAGGCTTCATGAACAGATTTTTAAATATATACTTTAAAAAGTTGAGGAGCTGTCTTTGCTGGCCTCGGACTGGAGTGAAGAATCGATAAAACCAAATCGTTTAAGCAACCTTACAGCCAACTATAAGCAAAGCAATATTGCTTCGCGCTTAACAATTTTTTAATACAATTTAAAAAAAAATTTTAAAAATCTATTATAGGATTATTAAAGGGCTTCGCCCTTTAACCTCAATCAGGGAGGGTGTAGCGGGTGATTTTGAAAAATTTTTGCAGTACAGGTACCTGAGCAGTTACTAAAAAATTATAATTTATTTTCAAATTTTAATTTATAATTAATGTATTTATATTGGTTATTTGTTATAATAATGTTAACTATCACTTAACGATTTTTCATCCTGTGGAGTTAGTAAATTAATGCCAACCAACAACGAACCCAACAAAAAGAATCAACAAGAACTATCCGAATTCGAACAGCTTCTGGACAAATTTGATTATAACTTTAAAAAAGGTGATATAGTCAAAGGAAGAGTAATCGGCTATGCAGGCAATGATGTACTGATTGATATCGGTGCAAAAACAGCTGCTAAAGTTCCCGCAAGAGAACTTTCAAATACAATATTCAAGTCTCCGGATGAAGTTTTACCCCAGGATGATGAAGAAAGAGAATTTTTAATTATCAGGGATGAAGACGAGGAAGGCCAGCTCACGCTTTCCTATAAAAAAGTTATGCTTGCTTATGCCTGGCAGCAACTTGAAAAAATTAAGGAAGAAGATGCTGTTGTCGAAGCTGAAGTTACAGCTGAGGTTAAAGGCGGTATTCTCGTTGATGTGCTTGGAGTCAGGGGATTTGTCCCATCAAGCCATGTCAGGGCCAGAGAGGCTGAAGAGCTTGTCGGGCAAAAGATTAAGCTTAAAATTCTTTCTGTTGACCCGCAGCAGAATAACCTGATAATGTCTCACAGAAAAGTTGTTTCAGAAGAACAGGCTGAGCAAAGAAAAGACTTATTTGAACATATTAAAGAAGGCAATGTTGTTGAAGGCGAAATTGTAAGGCTTGCTGATTTCGGCGCTTTCGTAGACATTGGCGGAATTGACGGCCTGCTTCCCTTATCACAGATTTCCTGGCGTTGGGTTGACCATCCGGCCGATATTTTATCGGTAGGAGAAAAAATCAAAGTACAGGTAATTGGAATTGATGAAGATAAACAACGCGTAAGCCTTAGCCTTAAGAGTTTACAACCTGACCCATGGGTTGAAGCTTCCAAGGCCATTAAAGAAGGTGAGGCATTAAAAGGCAATGTCATCAGGGTAAAACACTTTGGGGCTTTTATAGAAATTTATCCCGGCGTTGAAGCTCTTCTTCCTTATAAAGAACTGATAGAATACCAGAACAAAACAGGAAATGTTGTTCAGGTAGGCCAGGAAATTGAAACTATAGTAATAAAATTCAACGCTGAAGACAGAAGAATCAGCTTAACCACACCTTTAAGCGGCGGTTCTGAAGAACTAAAACAAAAAGATGATAATCCGGGCAAAAAAGTTAAAGTTCCTGAAAGCCAGGAAGATAAAACCGCTTCCGGTGAGCCCGGTGAAGATACTTTTGGGGCTTCAGAGGGATAAAAACGCCTTATCCATAGGCGAGAGCCCTGGCGGCCGGTCCATTAATTTTAACCATTTGCCTCCTGCACCCGTTGCGGGGCCTATTTAGTCAGGACTATTGTCTATTATGTTTGCCGGATAGATGCTCCCGTGTCGTTGCACGGGGCAGGCTTCTCAAGTGCATGACAATTTATCACTAAGAATTTAACCACTACCAAATCTTTTTGTAACCCTGCTAATTGTCACGATGTGATTGAATTAAATAGGCTATTAGAAGAAACTACAAAGTTTTTAATTGTTGTTTGCCAGAACTGTGCAAAAATACAAAAATTAAACAATACTCATAGGATTTTCTTATGTGAGTGTGGCTACTGGAACACAGAAAGCGATTTTACTGTTTTTGATCCTGGGAAATTCCTGGAAGGAGACAAAAAACAAGTTCCTCAAAAAATCAAACTTGAAATTCACAGTGCGGATTTTGAGGAAAACACCTTAACTTTACAGCTGCCGGAGGGTTTCTGGGCGGGTCAAGGCGGATTAACTCCCGGCTTTATAAATATTGACATTTCAGGTGGGTTAATAGAAAAATATAAGAGAAATAAGGATTAATCCATAAAAAAGCAGCTGATATACAAATTATTTATAAATATAATTTGTAATTTTAGCTAATCTATTATTTGTAAAAATTTAAAGAGGCCTTTTAATTTACAAAAGGGCCTCTTTTTCAGTAATATCAAGGGTAGAAGGCAAATAATACACTTCCTGCTTACTTCCAACTTACTTCCTACTTAGCATCATTTTTACTTATTTTTTCTGATTTTCAGAAATCCTAAAATTTAGCTTTATTTCTAATTGTTTATTTAATACTTGTCGGGATATAATAAAAACTATCTTATTTTTCCTGATCCTTTTAACCTAAAACAGGCTTTAAATTTAGTTTAAAGGGTCTTTAAATAAACAGAAATTTTCGAACTTTTTTAGGTAGAAAAATGGGCGGTGATATTAAATTAAGTGGGGATGAAAAAATTTAAAAAACTGTTTTCCTGATAGAACAGGAGGACAAAAAGATGAAAGAAAATTTAGGAAATTGTACTAAATGCGGAAGCAAAAATATAATAAAAAATGGACACAATAGTACTGGAAAACAACAATATCACTGTAAAGACTGTAAAGCTCACAGAATTTTAGAATCCGAAAAGAAATACCCGGAACAAAGAAAATGGGAAATAATAAGAACTTATCTTGAAGGCTCAAGCCTAAGGGGACTTCAAAGAATTTACCATGTCGCTTATCAAACACCTTCCAGGTGGATTAAAAAAAATGATCACTTCATTGCCAACAATCGAAGAAACTCTTGTATATCCTAAAAATGATGCTCTTGAACTGGATGAACAATGGTCTTTTGTCCGGAACAAGAAGAATAAAAAGTGGAGATGGTTTGCAAAATCCAGGGTTACAAAACAAATAGTAGCTTACTTTGTGGGTAATAGAAATCAAGAAAGTTGTGAGAATTTCAAAAATCGTTTTCCTGAGAAATACAAAGACATCTTTACTTTTAGCGATTTATGGGAAAGCTATTCCAATGTATTTACTGAAAACCATATATCTGCACCGAAAGGAAGCGGTGAAACTTGCCATATTGAAAACTTTAACAACATCATAAGACAAAGATTGGCAAGGTATAAAAGGAAAACAATAGCATTTTCAAAATCTGATTACTGGCATGATTTGATTACAAGGCTTTTTATTATCCAATATAATCTATTATAATCTATCACTTAGAATTTAATCACCGCCGAAAAATGATATTTAAATTAGCACCAAGTTTGGCAAAAAAATCGGCTTTTTATAGATTTGGAGGGATTTTACAAAATGAACACTATTTGCCATACCCCCCGCCTAATAACACCCGTCATTGAGGTTAATTAACCCGAATGACGGGTTAGCTATAAAACAATTATAGCTTGATAAAAATTCCTTAAAATTTATAGAAATAACTAACCCGTCATTGAGGTTAAATAATTAGACCTGCGCAGGATTAAGTTAACTTTAATTATGTATAAAATTATATGATTGAACCTCTGCTATTGCTTAAAAAAGAATTTATAAAAGGAATTTAAAAGCGAATGAGTGATTATAGAGAAAATTTACCTGAGCTTCCATCTATTGATGAAATCTCAATAGAACTTCCAGCTGTTTCTGAATATTGCCCGGCTTCCAGATTGCCTGACCTTTTTAAAGCCTTTGATAGCGATACTTTGCCCGTTATAGACATACGGGGGAAGCTTGTCGGGATAATTTCAGAATATGACCTGGCTACAATTCTGCCGGAATGGAGTTTTGACAGGGAAAGCTATTTGCATGAACAGGAAGTTTCTTCACTGATGACAAAAGAAGTGTGGGCAGAAACTAAAAATACAAATATTTCAGAACTGCTCTCAAAAGTCAATAAAATGCATACGAGGGTTGTGCCTATTGTTGAAAAAGACAGGACATATACAGGAGCTGCAATTACGAGGTCATCAATCGTGAATTACCTTACACAATTTGTTAAACCAAGGTCTTTAGGCGGACTTGCCACGCCATTAGGGGTTTACATAACTGACGGGAAACACCAGGCAGGTGCGGGTAATTTAGGATTGTTTTTAACAGGACTTTCTCTTGGGGCAATAATTTTTGCTGTTCAGCTTGTTTCTTATATGATTTTAGGAGCGGCTGATGTTCAAAGTATTGACAGCCAGTACCTTCCATTGATATTAATAGGCCAGATACTTTTATTCTTATTTTTATTGAGGCTTACTCCTCTTGTGAAAATCCATGCGGCTGAGCATAAAACAATTAATGCAATTGAAAAAGGCATGCCCTTAAGTGTTGAAACTGTAAAAGCCCAGCCAAAAGAACATTTGCGCTGCGGTACAAATTTAATGGCGTTAATTCTTGGAATACAGCTTATTATAATAATTTATGCCAGTTACCTGACTTCTATAAGCCCGTTATTGCAGTTTATATATCTTATAATAGGTTTTTCATTTGTGTTTTCTTACTGGAGAAGGGGAGGAATGCTTATCCAGAAGTATTTTACGACTGTTAAGCCTCCGGAAAAATATATTTTATCAGGCATTAAAGCAGGAGAAGAAATTTTAAGGAAAAACAAGGAAGATACTAACCCGAACGAACCTTCATTATTAACTAAAATATGGAATATCGGCATTATCCAGATAATTACGGGCTTTATTATTGTTAATAATATATTAGGATTAATCCAGGAGTTTTTGTTTAAAGCTATATAATGGTATGAATATTTAACTCAGGTTTTGGTATAATTGAATAGATTAACCATATAAATATCAGGGAGAGAAATTTTTAAAGATGCATATAATAACAATGCTTGCTCTTTTGAGCATTTTAATACTGGTACATGAGTTCGGGCATTTCATTGTAGCAAGAATGCTGGGGATAAAGGTTGAGAGGTTCGGTTTTGGCCTGCCGTTCGGTCCTACTCTCTACGAGACAAAATGGAAAGATGTCAAAATTTGTGTCCACTCTTTCCTGTTAGGCGGGTATGTTTCCTTCCCTGATGATGACCCTGATAGCGAAATTCCCAAGGACAGCCCGCAAAGAATTGCAAACAGAAAAGTATGGGAACGCTTTTTGGTAGTTTCCGCCGGTGTTACGGCAAACGTGATTATTGCATATGTAATTGTTCTTATGGTGGCAGGGTTCTCAGGAAGTGTGCCCGCTAATAAATATAATATTTTTGTCGAGGAACTTCAGGAAGGAAAAAACTATGCCTCACATCAAATCGGCATGCAGCCCGGAGATAAAATCCTATCAGCTAACGGCACAAAAATAGACAGTTTATTTAAATTTGTAACCACGGCAAAAAGAAGCAAGAAGTCTAACGGCTACATCACATACGAACGCCATGCCCGGATGGTAAATGAGCTTCTGGAATTAAACCCCGGGCTTCCTAAAGAAGGCGCAATCCCTTTGGGAACAGCGGTAAAATTACCGGCACCTTCTGCTGAAGGGCAGGTCGAGGTTCCACAGGATATCTTTTCCGGTTATACAGAGTACAAACCGCAAGGTAAATACCTTTCTCCGCAAGAGCAAAAACTTAGAGGAGAAATCCGGGAAAAACAGGAATATACTTCTCAAGGCGATATCACAGTCAGCCAGCTTGCAGCAGCTATAGGAGATACCGTTCACCCGATAAGTATAGTAGTCCAAAGAAATGGAGTACCGGTTAGCCTGAACCCGGCATTTCCTGATACTGAAGGCCTGATAGGGATTAAACTTCGGGTTGAAGAGGTTAATGTACCAATTAAGTCTGTGGGGGACGCTCTTGGCAAGTCAGCAGAATACTTGCAGAGAAACGCGGTTTACATGATCAAGGGGTTATGGATGATCGTAACCGGTCAGATTCCGCTTAATGACCTTCATGGGATTGTTGCGGTAACCAAAATAGGCAGTGATATCATAGAAAACAGAGGGATCTGGGATGGACTTCTGTTGACTGCCCTTATAAGTATTGACCTTGCAATAGTAAACCTGCTTCCAATACCGGCTTTAGATGGCGGACACCTGATGTTCCTGTTTATTGAAAAGCTAAGAGGCAGGCCTGTAGAGGAGAAAACCCAGGAGGCTTTTGCAAAATACGGGTTTATGTTCCTTATCGGGTTAATGTTTATAATTATTTTTAATGATGTTTTTGCGCTGCTAACAGATAAACTGTAATTTAATGTGAATAGCCGGACCCCTGTTTGTGATTAACCTGAATTCCCGACCAGCTGAAAATCCAGCCTGTCATTTGAGTTTAGAGTATATTCGGGAATTATTTATTATTGCTCCAGGAAAATTTTCGTTATACTAAGACGTTTTTTCACGAAATCGGAAGTTTTTTCCGAGCTCGCTTCCTATTTCTATACGTATTAGAGAATTTGAAACAAAAATTTTTAGCTAACCCGTCATTCGGGTTAATTAGCAATTCGAGTTATTTATAAAATATAATAAAAATATTAAATTTTTCATCAATTTCTAACATTTATGTATTAATTAATATTGTGGTTCTTAAAGGTATAAATTTAAAATAACAAGAACCAATTATGTTAAAAAAAATAATGTATTAAGGAGAGAAACAAAATGACAGAAAACTTTCAAGAGTATGATGAAATCGTAGAAGTTTGCAATTGTCCGCGTCTTGGGGAGCAGGTTCCGGACTTTGAAGCAGAGACAAACCAGGGAACAATAAAGTTCTCGGAATTCAACAAGGGCAGCTGGGTAATCTTATTCTCACATCCTGCTGATTTTACACCTGTATGTACAACAGAATTCGGCGGTTTTGCATTAAAACAGGAAGAGTTTGAAAAAAGAAATGTAAAACTCCTTGGCTTAAGTATTGATAGTGTTTATTCACACATTGCCTGGATTCAACAGATTGAAGAAATTTATGAGGTAAAAATTAATTTCCCTGTAATTGCAGACCTGGGCTTTGAAGTATCTCATCTTTATAATATGATCCAACCCGCTATCAGCGAAGTTCATGCTGTAAGAGTTATTCATATTATTGACCCGGAAGGAATTTTAAGGTCCTCAATGATCTATCCTCTGGGAGTCGGCAGAAATATTGACGAAATCATCAGAATGATTGATGCAATGCAGCTTGTTGACAGAGAGCAGATCGCAACTCCTGCTAACTGGCAACCTGGAGATGAAGTTATCATACCTCCTCCAGGGACTTCTCAAGAAGCAGAAGCCACAGGTGAAGGTCAAAAATGGTATTTCCGCAAGAAAAAAGTTACTGCAAACGTATAAAATATTCCCTTTAAATAACGAAAAACTGCCGGTTCATCTCAAGGATTGGCAGTTTTTTGCGTAAAAAATAAAAAATATAGACTGAAGAAAGTCTATAAGGAGCAAACAAAAAGTTTTTACATCTGTTTTGTATTTTACGTCATCCTGAGCCAGCTCGCAGGGCGAGCTGTGCCGAAGGATCTCACCGTTTTAGACCTTGAGATCCTTCGCCCGCCCCGCCTATGGCGGGAGGCGGCTCAGAATGACGATTCTATAAAATTTACTTAACTGTGCACTAGAAAAGTATACTGTATAAGCAAGAGGAAATGGGATTGGGGGTATGAATTACTGTTAATTTTAGACCAGTATGGCAAAGTGCCTTACGCAAGTATGAATAAAGAAAAAGAAAATACGCAATTTAATCCTTTTCTTCCCATTTTTAAAAATCTCAACTCTTTTTATTTATTGATCGAGTTGAGATGATTTTGTTCAATTTCTATGAAAACTTTTTAAAATCGGTATAAGCTTTGATACTCTGAATAAATTATGCTATGCGCTTGAATGCACAGCACATGGTATTTTTGAATATGTTCCGGATTAGAGTTCTCAAAAATTACATTGTCTCCTGAAACTCTGTTTATAAACCTCAAACTGTCATTGCAAAGGCTGCAGCTACGTCATTGCGAGCCGTAAGTCGTGAAATACAAGCGGAAAACGAGTAGCAAAGCAATCTTCCAGGAGTCCGTGGCAATCTGTACAACGGGGTTTTTGGCTTATAGCTTACAGATGAAAATTAAACGGATTCCCCACAATGACAAAAAAAAGAAGGAGATTAGTTTTCTTCGTCCCTGTCGTCCTGTTTTAACTCGTCATTAATAAGCTTTTTAAAGTCAGAAGGCTTGATACTTCTTACAAAATCCTTAAATTCCTCTTTTTCTTTCTCATCCCTTTCAACATCAGTGGAAATTGTACCGTCCATAACAACGTTAGGAGTAACAAAAATAGGGGTTTTATGCTTAAGGGCAATTGCTATAGCGTCAGATGGCCTTGCATCAAGCTGCTTTTTCTCTCCACTCTCGTGTTTCAGGAAGATCGTGGCATAATAAGTACTGTCATTAAGATCATTAATCTCGATTTTCTGTACAGTATGCCCGGTTAAGTCAAGAAGATTACAGATAAGATCGTGCGTCATGGGCCTTGGAGTCTCGATTTCCTCAAGAATCCTGATAATTGCGCTTGCTTCTGCCTGCCCAATCCATATAGGAAGGGCTTTTCTGTTTTCCTGGTCGTTCAAAATCACTATCGGAGAACCCGTGCGGGTATCTATTGCTATTCCCATTATGTGCATTTCAATCATAATTAATAATTTCCTGATTTAGGCCCAATATTCCTTTAAATAAAAACTTTCAATATCTATGATACCATTTTAATAGATTTAGCGAAGAAATCTTTTACGATCTGATAAAAAAAGTGTCTGAAAACAATATTCATAAGCTATTAAATATTTTAATTACAAAGTCCCTGAAATTCAAAAAATTCATAAAAAACCTCCAAAACAGGCGTACGGTTTATTTAACAGGATTAACGGGCTCTGCACGCAGCTTTTTTGTAGGGCAAGCCGTAAAAAATATTGATAAACCCGTTCTGGTAGTAGTTCCAGACATTGCAACAGCCCTGAAATACACAAGGGAAATCAGGGTTTTCTCGGGTAAAAAAACTCATTTTCTTCCCTCACAGGAAGCTTCGCCATACGAGCAGGTGTATTCTGACCCGGAAGTTACAAAACAGCAGCTTAATGCCCTGCAATCACTTGCAGACTCAGACGCTGAAGTTATCGTAACCCCTGCAAAAAACCTGCTAAACACCTATCTTCCTAAAGATATTGTTAAGCAAAACTCAATCAGGCTTGAGTTAAAAGCCAGCTTTGATCCCTATGAAACCGCTCAAAAACTCACTGAAATCGGATACAGAAGGACAACTACGGTAATTGACCCCGGTGAATTCAGTCTGAGAGGGGATATTCTCGATGTTTACCCGATATCAGCCGAACCGGTCAGGGCCGAGTTTTTCTGCGAGGAAGTTGAGAGTTTGCGGGTGTTTAACATAGATTCGCAGCGCTCAGTCAGGAAAATCAAGGAAATAACTATAGAACCCCGTTATAAAATCCTGGTTATTGATGATAAAAAGGATGTTTTGCTGGAAAAACTTCTGGATGCAGCTGGCAAGCAGGGTGAAAAGTTATCTGATTCCGCAAAAGAAACGCTGGAAGAGTATATTAATAATTTTATTTCACTTTTTGATGCTGACAGCTACACAGAGGGAATTGAATACCTGGCACCGCTGTTAAATAGTCAAATGAGCGATATTTTTGACTATATTCCTGATGAGACCGTAATTTTTATGCATGAATCGTCTGAAGTGCTTCATAAGTTGGAGGTTCAGGATGATAAATACCTGGCTGAATATGAAAAAAACATAAACGAAGGACTGGCCGCAGAACTTCCATACCTGCTTCACCAAAGGCATTATGAGGTTTACGATAAGCTTTATAAGTATCCGTCCCTGCGTCTTGACAGTTTTATTAACGATGAAGCCGAAATAGCTGAGGAAATTGAGAATATACTCCCTCCAAAGTTCCTTGCTGATTTGCCCAAGGCCTGTGAATACATAAACAGCTTTAGACACAGGGGTTACCAGGTAGTTGTTGATACTGAATACCCCCAGCGTGTAGGGGATATGCTCAAAGAAGCGGAGTGTCCCTATTTAACCGGGCAGGAAGATATTAAGCCTGAAAAGCTCTCACAAACAAGGGAAGTTATAGTTTCTCATGCCGGTTTTGAGGATGGGTTTATAATTCCTGAGATTAATCTTTTGGTTTTGACTGATGTTGAGCTTTTTAACAAAAAACTTAAACGATCAACCCTTGGCAAGCGCACTTCCAGGAAAGAAAGCATAGATTACCTGGTTTCAGTCAACGACCTCAAGGAAGGCGATTTTGTTGTCCACTCAAAACACGGTATAGGAAGGTTTGTCGGACTTTGTAAGCAGGAAATTGACCGCGAGCAAAGGGATTATTTAACTATAGAATACTCAAACAACGACAAACTGCATATGCCGGCAGAGCAGATAAATATACTTTCCCGTTACCGCGGTTCCAGCGCACCTCCAAAACTTTCAAAAATGGGCGGTACTGACTGGTCAGGAGTAAAACGCAAGGTTAAGAAAGCCATAACTGATATAGCGCAGGAACTTATAAGTTTATATGCAAAAAGGGCAAGGGAAAAAGGAGTTATTTTTGAGCAGGACAACGCCTGGCAAATGGAAATGGAAAATGCATTTCCCTATACTGAAACCCCTGACCAGATGCAGGCAATTATTGACACCAAAACGGACATGGAATCAGAAAAGATCATGGACAGGTTAGTCTGCGGGGATGTGGGTTTTGGTAAGACAGAAGTTGCTCTTCGGGCTGTGTTTAAGGCGATTTTGTCAGGAAAGCAGGCTGCTGTGCTTGCTCCTACAACGATTCTTGCCCAGCAGCATTTTAACACTTTTAAGGAGAGGTTAAGCCCTTATCCGGTTGATATTGAGCTTTTATCCAGGTTCAGGTCAGCAAAAGAGCAGAAACAAGCCCTGAAAAAGCTTCTCACAGGTGAATGCGACCTTGTAATCGGAACACACAGGCTTTTGCAAAAAGACGTGCTTTTCAAGAACCTGGGTTTTCTTGTGGTAGACGAAGAACACAGGTTTGGAGTTTCGCATAAGGAGAAGATAAAACAGTTTAAAGCGGAAATTGATGTGCTTACCCTGTCAGCAACCCCGATTCCGCGAACTCTTAATATGGCGCTTTCCGGCCTCAAGGAAATGAGTTTAATCAACACCCCGCCTGTAAACCGCGCTCCAATCAAGACTTATGTCGGCGCTTACAGTGAAGCCCTGGTTAGAGCCGCGATTTCTCACGAGCTGGAGCGTGAAGGCCAGGTATATTTCCTGCATAACAGGGTACAGTCAATCTACAGGGTGGCTGATGAGCTTCAAAAACTGCTTCCGGATGCCGGAATTGCGGTTGGGCATGGCCAGATGAAAGAAAAAGAGCTGGAAAAGGTTATTTATGAGTTTTCCAACCACGAGCATGATGTCCTTGTATGCACTACTATCATTGAATCAGGCCTGGACATACCTAATGCAAACACAATAATAATTGATGATACAGATAAGTTTGGCCTGGCACAGCTATACCAGATAAGAGGACGGGTAGGCAGAAGCGAACGCCAGGCTTATGCGTATTGCTTTTACAGCCCAAATAAATTGCTAACCCCGGAAGCTAAAGACAGGTTAAAAGCCATAAAAGACTTCACAACGCTGGGAAGCGGGTATCAAATCGCGCTTAGAGACCTTGAAATAAGGGGGATAGGAAACCTGCTCGGCGCACAGCAGCATGGGCATATGCTTTCTGTGGGGTTTGATATGTATTGTTCGCTTCTTGAGGAAACCATAACCGAACTTAAAGGCGAAAAACCCAAAAAGAAAGAGCCTACAATTGTTGATATTAATATAACAGCGTTTATCCCTGATGATTGGGTGGGGGATAAGGACCAGAAAATGGTTGAATATAAGCGGCTTGCTGATGTTGTCGGCTTGAAGGAGCTGGAAGTCCTGAGGGATGAGTGGATTGACCGCTTTGGAAGCATCCCGTCTGAAGTTGAAAGCCTTATTAAGGTAATTCAGCTAAGGTTAACCGCAACTGAAATCGGTCTAAACCTGGTAAGAGAGACCTATACTGATATCAGGATCTTCTCTGACTATAGCTTTGCCGAGTTTAAGATGCTGCAGAACAAGCTAAAACCGAAGATTTCCGGAAAAATGAAGTGGATAAAAGCGCCTGTTAACTCTGAAAACGGCAGTTCTGTAATTATGCTTGACTGCTCGTACTTTACTAACGAGGAAAAACTTGGGGTGCTTGAGGAAATCTTCAAGACAGCAAGCAGTTTTGAGGTTAGTTAACTCGAATTGCTAAATAACCCGAATGACGGGTTAACCTGAACTGCGAATTAATTTGAAAAAATTTAAAAAATAAGCGAAACCTCCTATTAGAGAGGTAGGAGGTTTCAAAAAATGAATGATACTGACATT
>JANQEB010000023.1 GCA_028278605.1 Candidatus Gastranaerophilales bacterium | reverse complement strand
ATGTCTGTGAATTTTAATGCCGGATTATTTATGCAGAATTACCACATGCAAGGCAACGCTGTACAAAAAGCCCCCGCAGCAAGTCTTTCAACACCTCTTACAGCTGATAAAGCGGGCTTATCGTTTAATAGAGCAGAAAATAAACTTGGGTTTGGAACAGACACAAAGGCTTTAAGAAAACTTATTGCTGAAGTTGAGCAAGCACTTGGAAAGCCTACTGAAGATGCAGTATCTCTTCTTTCTGCAAAACTAGAGGGTGTTACTCTTAATACTGCAGAGAGGCAGCGTTTAGCAATTGCTATTCAAAACGCACCACCTAGTGCGTTAAAAAGTAGAGTTAGAAGAGTAGCCCAAATAAACGCAAAAGGGGCAATGACATAAAAAATTTGATAGGTATCAAATATTAACTGATAAGCTCCTTATGTCATGCTGTGCTTAACACAGCATCTATCCGGCAAACATAATAAAGCCTTATTAAAAAATAGACCCCGCATCAAGTGTAGGGGGACATCAGTTATTATTACAATACTACCAAAAATTTAAATAATATAAATAAAAATCCCTATACTAAGATAGGGATTTTTATTTATGTAAAAATGTTATCGATTTGTTTATTTAGCTCCTTGGACGCCATTACACCTGCTGCAGAACCAACAGCCATACCCAGTAATGCAACTGCTGTTCCCGCCGGTGGGAATAAGAGCGCAGCTGCAGCACCAACTAGACTTATACCGCCAGTTACCAGAGCTATCATTCCAGCTGACTTGCACACCTGTTTAGTTACAGATTTAGCTTTATCTGTTGAGTCTCCCTCTACCATTGCTGATTTTATAATAGCTGGTATTTCAATTGCTGTGCTTATTGCGAGTCCTATTACATTGGTTCTAAGTAACGCAGTTCCCACTAATTCTTTAAAGAAATTACCGTGGAATCTAAAACCTGGGATATCAATCCCTCCGATTGTTTTAAGATGTTGCACTGGCTTACTAATCCCTAAATTTTTTCTTATAAATTTACCAAAACTCGTATCATAAAGAGTTTTATCGGCACGAGCCAACCAACCATGCTTATTTAAGTCTAAAGCTTTATTAAGAAATGTTCCTCTAATAAATGAAAGTGGGTGTTGAAAACGATTTGCCATAACTTCTCTTCGCAAAGCAATCGAACGATCACCAAGTGCATACTTAACTCCATTACCAAGCTGTTCCCAGGCACCCCTTACTTCTCTCCAATCACCGGGCAGGCTTGCAGCGGCAACACCGGCCATTAAAGCTGACCTTTCCCAGTTTCCCTCCTCCAGGTCTTTGGGAAGACAGTTAATCCTCCTCAGGGTCGGCATTACCCCTCC
>JANQEB010000022.1 GCA_028278605.1 Candidatus Gastranaerophilales bacterium | reverse complement strand
ATGTCTGTGAATTTTAATGCCGGATTATTTATGCAGAATTACCACATGCAAGGCAACGCTGTACAAAAAGCCCCCGCAGCAAGTCTTTCAACACCTCTTGCAGCTGATAAAACGGGCTTATCGTTTAATAGAACAGAAAACCAGGTTGGATTCGGTAATGCTGCTGTAGTTGCTGCACTTACTGTAAAACCTGGAGAAAATGTAGCTCAAAAAATAATAAAAGAGTTGCCAAAAGCTGTCGATGGTACCATTGACAATGATACTTTGCTGATATTGTTTAATGAAGCCCTTGCTAGAGGCGAACTTAATCCAAGGTACTTGCAACAAATGAGACAAATGCTTTCAGAAAAAGAGATAGTTTTAAACAAAATTATTGATCACTTTGAAAGAACATTGACAAAAGTATAAAAAAAATTCCTGCTAAATGCAGGAATTTTTTTATTATGCAAATAAATTATCGATATGTTTATTTAATTCTTTAGAAGCCATTACACCTAAGGCAGAACCGGCTGCCATGCCTATAAGAGAAGCTACTGTGCCAAGAGGAGGGCATATCATAAATGCCGCCGCTCCGAATAAGCTTATACCTCCGGTAACCAGGCCAATCATTCCGGCTGATTTACAGACCTGCCTGGTTACAGAGTGGGCTTTATCTGCTGTATCTCCTTCTACCATTGCTGATTTAATAATCGCAGGAATTTCAATTGCTGTGCTTATTGCAAGTCCTATTACATTGGTTCTCAGCAGGACATTTCCAATTAACTTTTTAAAGAACCCTCCTTCAAAGTTGTGGGCCAGCATAGTTTTGTTGCCTATTTTATTAAGACCTTGTTTACTAACATCTTCAACTACGCCAAATGTTTTCATTACAGATTCACCAAATTTAGTTTCAAAAAGAGTTTTGTCAAGATTTTTTAACCATCCACGGTTAACAAGCATTTTTTCAAGAAAAGTACCTTTCAAAAAAGAAAACTTATGTTGGCCGTTTATGACAGGGAGTTCTCCATTCTTAACTATATTACCTATTTGTCCCCAGGCAGCTTTTACTTCCCTGAAATCACCGGGCAGGCTTGCAGCGGCAACACCGGCCATTAAAGCTGACCTTTCCCAGTTTCCCTCCTCCAGGTCTTTGGGAAGACAGTTAACCCTCCTCAGGGTCGGCATTACCCCTCCGGCAAATAACACTCCTTCCGCGCAATCCATAATCCTCTCAGTCTGCGCATCCCTGCTTCCACGCTCAAAACGGTCAATTTTATCTTTTACATATTTAAAACCTTCGGTAACACTACCCAAATCTTTCCCTACCGCACCGGAAAGCTCACTTGAATTACTGCCGAAAGCCGGCCTGTCTCCGGGCTGAGTCCTGGACCCATCATAGGGGTAGAGTTTTGTAACATCTAAGACCATAGAGCTTCCCAAAATTATATAAATGCAAATTGTACCTTCCATTTATATAAAAACTAATTTTTTGATGAAATTGACCTATTCCCGGATTTCTTTACAAAAGGTTAACATTTTTTTGGAACAATATTACTTGAATTGCTAATTAATTTTCCTTATGTCATTGCTTCGTCGTTTCACTCCTCGCAATGACGGTTTTGGCTAATTAGCAACTCAGGTTAATTTGAAGTTTTTATTTGTAACTTTTTAATAAATGCCTGGAAATTACCATTCTTTGCACCTGGTTAGTTCCCTCATAAATCTGAGTGATTTTTGCGTCCCTCATCATTCTTTCAACCGGGAACTCCTTGGTGAAACCATATCCGCCAAGCACCTGGACAGCGTCATTTGTTACTTCCATTGCTATGTCGCCGCCATAGCACTTTGAAAGCGCGGCATACATTGTTTTAGCCTTGTCGTTATTCTTGACGGCATTAGCTGCTTTGTAAACTAAAAGTCTTGCGGCCTCGACTTTTATTGCCATATTAACCAGCAAGTTTTGTACAGCTTCAAAATCGCCAATTGGCTTGCCAAACTGCTCTCTTTCCCTTGCATACTTAAAAGCAAAATCAAGAGCGCCCTGTGCAACACCGACTCCCTGAGCGCCGACTCCGGGCCTTGAAGTATCAAGGGTATTCATGGCAATCTTCCAGCCGGAACCCTCGTTACTTAACAGGTTTTCAGCAGGAACTTCCATATCCTCAAAGATTAACTCGGCTGTCTCAGAACCCCTGATGCCCAGTTTATGCTCTGTTTTACCTACGCTAAAACCCGGGAAATCTTTTTCTATTACGAAACAGCTTAAGCTTTTTAGGCCGGGTTCAGGTGATGTCTTGGCAAAAACAGTGATAATATCAGAAATGTTGCCATGACTGATAAAAAGCTTTGTCCCGTTGATGATATACTTATCACCCTGCTTTATAGCGCGGGTTTTAATGCCCATAAAATCACTGCCTGCCCCGGCTTCTGTCAGGCCGAAAGCACATAAGCTCTCGCCTGAAGTGATTCTTGGGATATATTTTTGTTTTTGCTCCTCAGAACCTCCAAGAAGAATCGGCTTGCTTCCTAATGTGTTGACCAGGCATGCCAGTGCGCAGGAAAGGTCAACCCTTGATAACTCTTCTACAAGAATACATTCAGTAACCGGGTCAGCTCCGCCGCCGCCGTATTCTTCAGCATAAGGGAGCGCGACTAAACCGCTTTCTACCATTTCTTTATAAATATCAAACGGAAACCTGGCGGTTTCATCGATTTCAGCGGACCTGGGGGCAATGACTGATTCTGCGAATTCTCTCACGCACTGCCTGATATCCTGCTGTTCTTCAGTTAACTGGAAATTGCTTTCTTCTATCCCACTCATAACAGCTTGATTTGTCATTTACTTTTCCTCATATTCTACTCTTAGTTAATTTAAGCTTAAATTTGCCCGGAGTTTTGATTTATTAGATAACATTTTTATTTGTAATTTACAAAAGAGCCCTGGCCCGACGCGGCAATCTGTCTGGGGCAGGCCAGACCCGCCAGTAAATTATCAATCAAATATACTTTGTGGTTAAGTTTAGCCCAAAAGAGGTTTAAAGTAAATTATTTTTACTAAGGAACAAGCAAAAAATTTTTACATCTATTTTGTATTTTACGTCATCCTGAGCCAGCTCGCAGGGCGAGCTGTGTCGAAGGATCTCACCGTTTTAGACCTTGAGATCCTTCGCCCGCCCCGCCTATG
>JANQEB010000270.1 GCA_028278605.1 Candidatus Gastranaerophilales bacterium | reverse complement strand
ATTCAGTTCTAAATTGGATAAATTAAACTTAAACTGTCACCCCGCACTTGATGCGGGGTCTAGCCAATTAATGCTGATACGCGATAAGTAAAAGTTGGCCAGATGCCGTGTCAAGCACGGCATGACATATCTTTTTTAATTCCAGAATTGAAAGACCCTGGCTATAAATAAGACTTTGATTTAAAGATTTTTTATAGTAAGCTGAATTTACCCAAATTAATTTTGGGTATAGCTTGATAATGAAATTTAAACAGGTAATGAATAATTAAAAATAAATGCAGGAGGCATAGATGAAATTAATTCTGAAAAAAGACGTGCAAGCCCTGGGTGAGACCGGGGAAATAGTAGAAGTTAAAGACGGTTACGCAAGAAATTACCTTTTGCCCAAGGAACTGGCTGAAATTGCAACAGAAGGCGCACTAAGAAACAGGGAAAAAAACCTTGAGAGAATCAGGCAGCAGGCTGAAAAATTACATAATGAAGCTCTTGCCCGGGCTGAAGAAATTAAACAGCTTGAAAAATTAAATATAAAGGCAAAAGCAGGGGAAAACGGCAAGTTATTTGGCGCAATCACTACAAGAAAACTGGCTGAAGTGCTCCAGGAGCATACAGAAATTGAAGTTGACAGGAGAAATATTTCCTTAAATAAGCCAATTAATATGATTGGTGAGTATAAAATGCATATTAAACTTACTTCCAAAGTTACAGTTGATATTCCGGTAGAAGTCGCTGCTTCCGAAATCATCAGAGAAGAGCTTATTGAAGAAAAAATTGAGGAAAAAGCCGGGGAAATGGCTGAAGAAATGGCTGAAGAAGCCTCTAGCCCTGAAGCAGTTGAGCAGGAAGAAAAAGAAGTCGCTGAGGATTAGTTTTTTCAACACTTTTAACAGATGTTTTTTTACGTAAAAAATATTTTTTGCGGAACATAAATTTTTTTTCTGCGTCAAAAATAATCACAACAATTTTTTGCACACTCTATAGCGTGCAAATCATTATTTTAATTATGTGAATTTATTCCGGCTTTAAAGCTGTTTTGAGTAAGAAATAAATTCGGAAGAGGAAGAGAGGATGAAACTAAAAAGTTTATTAACTTATTTTATCGCGTGTTGTTTTGTAATTACTTTATCTGGTTTTTTCAACACATCCACAGCAGCACCGAGCAAGGGAACCTATTCAAAAGAGTATGTAAAAAGAAGAATTGTGCAGGAAGCAAAAAAACAGGGCTTGTGTCCATATCTCGCGCTTAGTGTCGCCAGGCAGGAGTCAGATTTTAACTGCAACGCAAAAAGCCATGCTGGAGCAATCGGGTTATTCCAGCTTATGCCCGGAACAGCAAAAGACCTCAGGGTTAATCCATACAAAATGGACCAGAATATCTGCGGCGGCATAAAATATCTAAAAACTCTCAAAAAACAATTTGGCTCAACAAAATTAGCGCTTGCCGCTTACAATGCCGGCCCCGGGGCTGTACAAAAGTACGGCGGGGTGCCTCCTTACAGGGAAACTCAACAATATGTACGTTATGTAATGAAGTTTTACAAACAGTACAAGAAAAATCCTGATCCTGCGCTGGTTTCAAGGTAAGAAAAGTTTAAAAAGAGGCTGAAATTAAATCAGCCTCTTTTAATTATTAAAATCGTTTTTAGCTTATTTTATTTGTAAACCTTTGAAAAAGCCGGTTACTTGTCCCTGAATAACCTTTAAAAGTGTTGTCAGTCCTAAAGGCAGCATTTCTATTACCATGCCTGCCTGCTTTTTCTTCCTTATCGCATTTTCCGTTTCTATAGCCTATGCCGGCTCTGAACCCGGATATTGAATATAAAATAGGTAAAGCAGGCTCAACCCACTTTAAACCTGATAAAACGCCAACTGTGGCAAAATCATCCACGTGCAGCCCTACATCAATTGCCTCAGGAGTTCTTTCAGAATAGAGCCTCTTTGATCTTTCGCATTCACTCATTTGTTTATTTTCACCAAATAATGGGTTTATGCATTTTTTGCCGATCAAATTAGCTATTGCGCTGCCCCCAATAATTCCTGTAACTGTTATTCCTGCTGCCATTCCAAGTGCCTTGTAAGCTCTTGATTTAACGTCCATCTTTTCCATTATGCCAAGAGCTGCACCTGCTCCAACGTTACAAAGGAATATATTAGCCAGGTATTGGTATGAACCTTCTTTTATCTTATTCGGAATCCTCTTCTTCCAGTTTTTCTCGGTTAAAAAGTCTCCGGTAACTCCTCCTGCCATACCTCCTACTACAGGCATTAAGCCCATAAGTGATAGCCTGCCTATCTCGCCAAAGATCTTTTTAGAGGAAATATCTTCGGGATCCGGGATAAGTTCTTTTAAAAACTTTTTACCGGCTTTAGTTTTGCCAAGCTCACCATGTAAAAATTTAAGGTCTGAAAACCCTAAAACCCTGGTCTTTGCTTTGTTTAAGATATCTAAAACCCTACCCTGGACAGGATTGTTTTTTTGTAAAAATTTAGGCTTTAAAAAACCTGAAATCCCGCCGGTCTGGGCTTTTAGAAAATTTTCCACAATCTCTGTCTGGGCTTTTGTAACATCTTTTACACTTTTAATGTCTGTCAAACCTTCGAAACCTTTAGTGATCTGTTTTCCAAACACTTTTATCGAGGGTAAACCCCTTATGGCTATTAAAGCAGATGTAACAGTAGCACTAAGTATACATAAATCTTTAATAAATCTTTTTTTCTTTTTCCCCTCAGGGGCTCTATAAGTATCATAAATACCGTAGCCAAGAGCTCCTGCCGTTAAAAGCGCAGGAACCGCCGCTGAAAACCTCGCAACCCGCAATGGCTGGTCTAAGTATTTACCGATTGTAGATAAAGTATTCATGAACTTACCTTTCTGGCTAGGTACTTAAAAACAAAACCTTTAATAAAATTGCCTTTGATCATATAAATCATAAAAATTTCCTTATTTAGCCTCCCTGATAAAATGCCTTTTGAACTCTCTTGAGTATCTCTGATCAGTTAAAAGTCTGCTTTTTGTATTTCTTATAAAGCTTTTAAGCCTTATTAAAGCACCTTCGGAAATTGCCGCCTCAAGCTTTAATGTGTTTTTTAATGCCTCAGCTTCTTCCAATTTAAGCACCTCAATCATAAACTGATAAATAAGCCCGTATTTGTCCTTCATTTTTAAAATATTTTTACTCATAGTTTTTTGTTTTGATTTCTATACATTGTTTGAGCCGCCTAACATTAAAAGTAAAAAAAATTATTTCTTGCCTGCTTCTTCGTGAAAAGCCTTAAACTCTTCCAGGTAATTATGATCCTGGCAGTGGAATTTTTTATTAAACTCTATAAAAGAGATGAGACGTTTTAATACATCCTCTGAAATCACATGCTCAACTTTACAGGCATTTTCCTGAGCTTCTTCATTTTCCAACCCGAGAATTTGAGTAAAAAAGTCATATAAGACTTTATGTCTGTGATGGACTTTTTTTGCGACAATTTCCCCTGCTTGCGTCAGGGAAATCACATCATAACGTCTATAGTTGACAAGCTTTTTTTCAGCAAGATTTTTGAGCGCCTCTGTTACAGAAGACCTGCTTACACCAAGGCGCCTGGAAATTTCAACTGCCTTAACACCCTGTTTTTCGAGAATTATTTCATAAATGGTTTCAAGGTAATCTTCAAGACTTGCTGATATTTTTTTCTTTCGCAATTTTTTGCCCTTTTTTTTAATTTCAAAAACAAATGTAAGGCAAGCCTAACATTTTGTCAAGAAAAAAAATTTATTTTTTTATTAACTCAAGTTATTTAACCCCAATGACGAGTTAGCAAAAAATGAATTATAGCTTAGAAGCAGTCTCAAAAGTCTTATTATAATTTTTTATTTTTATTGCACTGGAACGCAGGTACGTCATTGCGAGCCGTGGATCTTCTTATATATGCGTATAATCGTGTTGCGAAGCAATCTTTTTACCTGCTATGCC
>JANQEB010000265.1 GCA_028278605.1 Candidatus Gastranaerophilales bacterium | reverse complement strand
AAAGACCTCATTCTAAGTGCTTACATTTATGAGGTCTTTTTTATTTTATTTTTGTTCCATTTTCGATTTTACAAATTAATTCGCGACTCGAGTTAATTAGCTTTGTTATAGTTATTTAACTCTGGTATAATAAACTTAAATATATTCTCAGTAGTACAATATTATGAAACTAAGAAAGACAATATTATGGAACTAAGCGCATTACTTATTCTTATATTTGTGACTTTAGTCTTGCTGTTGGTTATAATCCAGCTTCATGGACACTTAAAAGATGAGCTTAATGAATCAATCAGGGAAGTAAAAGAAGAACTTCACTCAATCAGGAACCAGCGAAAAATAGATGTTGCTAGGTTTGAGACTAACCTGCAAAACTTAAACCAGGATATCCAGATTACAAATGCGCGAATTAACTATAAATAATAAAGATTAATGAAAAAGTGCCGTGTTAAAAATTTTTTATACCCTACTGGATTATATTTTTTATAAAAAATGTTATTTTTGCGCGAAGAAAGCAAAAAAAAATATTACCTGCGATAAATGCCTTGATAAAATTAAAGCCAAAGGTTCTAAAAAGACCAGAAAAATAAGCGGGATAAAGATAGAAGGGTATTACTTTTATAAAGACGAGATACAAAAGCTCATAAGAGGGGTTAAGTATCATGATAAAAAGGAATTTGCGGGGGATATAGCGGGTATACTTGTTGAATTTGCGGGCAACGAGCATTTCTCAGCTGAAAACGCAGAAATTATTCCTGTTCCCATGCACCATAAAAGGCAAAAAAAGAGAAGATACAACCATATGGAACTAATTTCAGAGGAGCTTTCTGCTATTACCGGGTATAAGGTAAATACTGAGCTGATAAAACGGATTAAAAACACTAAACCCCAGTATAAACTTAACCAAACAGAAAGAAGAAAAAACCTTAAAGACGCTTTTAAGGTGAACCCGGCGGCTTACTCAGGCAAAAAGCTTATTATATTTGATGATATATCAACAACCGGGGTTACAATGGAATCTATAATTGAGGAACTAAGAAAACATAATATCAATAACCTTACCGGGCTTGTAATAGCGTTTGCTTAATAACTTGTAAACTTTTATTATTTAAAATATCAATTTTATGCTTAACGAATCCACACTAATTTCACTTATTAACGATTGTAACAAAGTGTTGTTATTACCATATGAATTGAAAAAATTTTTTTCACTTTTCTGTTTTTATATAAATATATGCTAGTGAACGGAAAGTAGAGTAAAAGTAAAAAAATGAGTATTGTTGAAAGTACAAATAGCACAAGTAATGCGTCATTAGTAAATAATTTTGTTGAAAAAAATAGGCAAATTAGAGAGCCGGTTTTAGCTTCTGAGCCGGATAGTGTAACTATTTCCGGTAAACAACCAGGGCAGGACACCAGCGAAAATAGAGGGCTGGTAGCAAAACTTCTTATTGCAGCAGGTGTTATTGGCGCAACAGCAGTAGCTATAATTAAGCGTAAGGCTTTAGGCGAAATGCTTGGTTTTATTAAAAAAGAGGCTCCTACTGTTGCTGACAATGCAGCAGGACAGGCTGCAAAAGATACAGTTAGACAACTTGAAACTAAAGCTACAGAGTTAGGTTTTAAAAGTCTGGATGACCTTTTAAGAAAATTTGAATTTAAAAATACTGATGAGTTGATAGAATATGTAAAAATGAGGAAACAAGATAAAACACTTATAGCTAAAGGAATAGAGAGGCAGAAAGCTCAATTAGAAGAATATAATAAAACCCTTACAGAGACAGGAAGGCCTCAAGGGTTAAAGCCCCCAGATTTCACTGATTCAAACTATATAGAAAGTTTTAAAAGCACTATAAATAACCTTATTGCCGCTGCAAAAAGTGCAGGGAGTGATAAAACCTCATTTTCACAACTTGGGGGTGGTAATAGTGATGGAAGTTACTCATTTGCCAGGCAGTTAGCTCTTGAAATGGGTTATAAAGTTGGAGAGTTAAGAAATGTCAAAGTAGGGTCTGCTTTTGATATTTATCATAATATACAAATAAAAAATCAAGCTCAAATTTTAGATACTCTGGAAGGAATATTACCCATATAAGCAACAGCCGGATAGTCCTAAAAAAGACATAAAAAAATGCGCTATCTGCGATTCGAACGCAGGACCTCTCCCTTAAAAGGGGATTGCTCTACCGGCTGAGCTAATAGCGCATCTGCAAAAAAAAATATTCTCTTCTTTTTAAGTGTATCAATAAAATACCAACACTATAATCCTAAGTCAAGGGAAAACAAAAGCGGGTTTGTTTGTAACTTCTTTACTAGTGAAGTACAATAAAACAAATACGGCAGATTTTAATGGAGTTTAATTAAAAATATGAATGTACCCCCTCCTGAAATTAAAACCAGAGATAATATAAAATTTCCATATGTAGACAGGCCGGTAGAGATTTATAAACTGGACAACGGCCATACGCTGATTATTGCCCATAAACCCGGAAAACTTGTCAATATAAGCACCTGGGTAAAAACAGGTTCAATAAATGAAGATGACTCCATCACGGGAATCTCTCACTTCCTTGAACACCTTATGTTCAAGGGAACCCCGGACCACCCGGCAGGCGAATTCGACAGGACCCTTGAATCCAAAGGGGCAGTTGTGAATGCTGCAACCTGGAAAGACTATACTTTTTACTATGTAACCCTGCCAAAAGGCGAAAACAATGAGAACTTAAAACAGGCAGTAGAGCTTCATGCTGATATGATGCTTAACCCGCTGCTTCCGGATGATGAGATCGGACCTGTATTTGACCCTGAAAGCTCTGAAGTAGGGGAAAAGAGAGAGCGGTTTGTTGTCATAGAAGAAATAAGAATGAGAGATGATAACAACTGGACAAAGACATTTGATGAACTTAACAGCCTGATGTACAGGGTTCACCCGTATAAAAGAGATGTAATCGGAACAGCAGAAGTTATAGCAACTGTTTCAAGGGAAACTATAATGAATTACTACAAAAGCTGGTACACTCCGGAAAATATGTTCACAATCATAGCCGGGGAAGTGGATTCTGAAGAGGTTATCGGGCTTATCAGGAAAAATTTCAGGTTTCCCGATGAAAGAAAATCAGCAGAACTCCATTATGAGCAGGAACCTGAACAAACTGAGCCCAGGTACATAGAAAACACAAGAAAAGAACTAAACACAGGGTTTATCATGTCAGGTTTCCACGGGCCAAAACCAAAGGGGCTAAAGGAAAATATCTGCCTTGATATTGTCAGCACCGTTCTTGGCGAAGGTAAAAGCTCCAGGATGTACCAGAACCTCATAGAAAAGCAGAAAGAGCCTGTATTTAATGTAACAGGAACAGCCCAGTACGAGTTCAGGGAAGGTAATATCTTCCTTGTGCAGGCGAATTTCATCCCTGAAAAAAAGGAAAAAGCACTTGAACTCTTAAAAGCAGAAATCCGAAAAATTACCGAAGAACCTGTACAGGAGCATGAGCTTAAAAAGGCAAAAAAACGGTTAAAAGCCGGTTTTGCTAATGATTCGGAAACAGTTTCCGACCTTGGCGAAGTTATCGGGCATTTTATGACGGTATATGAGGATATAACCTGTTATTCAAATTACCTTGATGTTTTAAACAGCATAACCGCGGATGACATATTACAGGCCGCGAAAAAATATCTTGATTTGAATAAGATATCAATATCTGTTTTAATGCCGGCATAACATACATTTCTTAAGGAGAAAACAATGAATTCTTTTAATAAAGACCAGCTAAGCAACAACATAAAGGTTTTAACCAGAAAAAACCCCAATACCCCAAGAACAGCGATAAATATGTTTATGGGCTCAGGCGCAAAATACGAATCCCTTGCAGGAATAGCTAACCTTACGGGCAGGCTGCTTTTACAGGGGACAAACTCCCGTACGGCAGAGGATATAGCAAATGAACTTGACTCTAATGCAATTGAACTTAGCTTTGAGTCAAAACAGGATTACATAAGAGCCAGGCTACAATTCTTAAACGAGGATTTTGAGACAGCTATCGACCTTCTGGAAGATGTTATTAAGAATTCAACTTTTGAAAATATAGAAAAAGAAAGAAAAAAATTCCTCGGGGAACTCAAGCTTGAGCTGGATTCACCAAAGACACAGGCATTTGACAATCTTGTTAAAACAATGTTTAAAGACCACCCATACGGGCATTCGCATACTAAAATTATTGAAGAGCTTCCTGATATAAGGATTGAAGATATTAAAGACTATTATTTCAAGAAATCGCTGATTCCTGACAGGATGATATTTTCTATTGTGGGAGATATTGACAGGAAAAAGATTTTAAAAGCCCTTGAAAGCAGGTTTGGAAGCCTGAACCAGCAGGACATAGCTGATATTGAAGTTCCTGTACCTCAATTAACAGAAAATAAGTTTGTAAATATAAAACGAAAAGACGCTGCCCAGGCGCAAATTGTGCAGGGGTGGTTAGCTCCGCCAATTTTTGGGGAAGATTTTCCTGCTTTAACTGTTTTAAACGTAATTTTAGGCTCAAGCGGCTTAAGCTCCAGGTTATTTACAGAACTTAGAGATAAGCAGGGACTTGCTTACCACGTCAGAAGCAGCCTTGAAGCCCTTAAGCATCTGGGTTTGTACACTGTCTATATCGGAACAGCGCCAAATAACATTAAAACCTGCCTTGAAGGGTTTGATGTAGAAATCAATAAGCTGAAAAATGAACTTGTATCCGAAGAAGAACTCGAAGGTGCCAGGACAAATTATCTTGGAAAACGAGCTTTCTGGCATGAGACAAATTCCCAGCAGGCATATTATCTTGGATACTATGACATAATGGGCATTGGCGCAGAATTTGATTCTGTAATAGAAGAAAAGATCAAGAATGTAACTTCTGAAGATATAAAAAGAGTTGCTAACAGGTATTTTTCACAGAAATCAGTAATATCAATCCTTGCCCAGGCCGAGTTTGTGCCGGAAACTGTTTAAATGCCACACATGTTGACATGCAGGTCTTTAGCGCATTATTATTAAAAGACAATACTCTAAAAAGGCTGAAACAAATTTGCATTAAAAAGAGTCTTTTAAAGTAAGTTGGGCCGTACCAACCAAACTAATACGTCGGGATGGCGGAATTGGTAGACGCGCACGGTTGAGGGCCGTGTGGAGCGATCCATGTGGGTTCAAGTCCCACTCTCGACATTTAACTTAAACAAAACCAGGAGTACGACCAGGAGCACTAAAATGAAAGAAAAGATTCATCCAAAGTATAAAAAGACTACAGTTAGCTGTGCCTGCGGTAATGTGATTGAAACATCTTCTTTAGAAGACGGCTTAAAGGTTGAAATCTGCAATGCCTGCCACCCCTTTTTCACAGGAACCCAGAAGATCGTAGATACTGAAGGCAGGGTTGAAAAATTCAAAAAGCGTTACGCAAAAGCTAATAAAAAATAGCTTTTTTATATCTGCTTTTACGATAAACCGCAGCCAGGCTGCGGCTTATTGCTGAAATGAGACAAACTCCGCGTCAAGTGCGGGATAAGACGGGAAGAGAGAATAATGACAGAAAATAATAAATTTCCAATAGTACACCTGATTAACGCACCTGAAAATCCTTTAAAAACAATTTACCTGGCTTGCAGGACATGTTATTCAGCGCAATACCCTCATGAAATCTGGGAAAAAGATGTAGAGCCGGAAAAAATGCTGAAACTTGTCAGAAAGGTGCTTCAATCCGGCCATCACAGTACTATTGAGCATTGCCAGTACACATTCACAATCAGCGGAGTAACCCGCGCCTGCACTCACCAGCTGGTCAGGCACAGGCATATGTCATTTTCCCAAAAATCCCAGAGATACGTAACAGAACAGGGACAGTTTGAATATATAACCCCACCGACTATTAAAACACCTGAATTAAAACAGGAATACGACGGTTTAATGGAACAAATCGCAAAATTTTACGACAGAATGATTGAGCAGGGGATTCCGGCGGAAGATGCCAGGTTTGTGCTTCCCAATGCAACCACCAGTTCCCTGGTTACCAGCCTGAACCTCAGGGAAATGATTCACCTTGCTAACCTGCGTCTTTGCGTGAATGCACAACATGAGATCAGGAAACTTACAAAAAAAATGTGCGGCCTGATAATTGAAAAAGAACCCTGGCTGGCGGAATACCTGGTTATAAAATGCGATAAACAGGGTTATTGCGATGAAATAAAGAGCTGCGGCAGGTTTCCCCAGCAGGTAAAATAACTTCTTAACCTGTTTAAAATTACATTTTTATCTTTTATAATTAATAAAATGGACATAAATTTATTAGTAAAAGAACTAAATAATGATTTGGCTTTAAAATTCCCAAATTTTAAAGGAATCTATTTTTATGGTTCAAGGGCAAAGCAATGCCACCTTGAAGATAGTGATTATGACATAATTGTAGTTTTAGAGTCCGGTTTAAACTTCGGGGAATTATTGGATTTGGCTGGAATAGTCGGAGAAATAGAATATAAATATGATATTTTCATAGATTATCATCCTATGACAATGGCTGAACTTGAAAGAAATCCTTATTTTTATGATGAAGTTGTCAATAAGGGCAAGTATTATGATGCAGCATAAATTTACATTAATTCAAAACCTGCTGGAAAAATCAAAAAACGCCCTGGACGATGCAAATTATGCTCTAAATGACAATCGTCTTGAAAATGCTAATAACCGGATTTATTATTCGATATTTTACTGTGTTGCTGCTCTGGGTTATAAATTTGATTTTGTAACTTCAAAGCATAGCCAGCTTCTTGGCTGGTTCAACAAGACGATTATCCACGAAAAACAGCTCTTTGACTTAAAACTTTACCAGGTTTATAAAAGCGCATACGAGTTCAGAATGAAAAGTGATTATGAGTACACCTATAAACCAGTAAAAGAACATACCCAATTGTTATATAATGAAGCTGAAAAGCTGATTGAGCAGGTTCAAGATTATATTAAAAACAACGCTTAACTATAAGGGAATCAATAACTATGAAAGATATGCTGGAAAAAATAAAAAGTATAGAGAGAAACTTCTTTGAGCTGGGCGAAAAGCTTAGCGATCCTGAGGTTATCAAGGACTACGAGGAATTCAGGAAGCTCTCAAAAACCAGGAAATCAATGGAAGAAACCGTTGAAATATACCATGCCTGGCAGGAAGCTATGGAAGCAAAAGAAGAAGCCCAGCAAATGATAAGGTCTGAGAGCGACCCTGAGATGAAAGTTTTTCTCCAGGCGGAATTTGACCAGGCAGAAGCAAAGGTTATTTCCTGTGAGGAAAGGATGAAAGTGCTTCTCTTACCCAGAGACCCTAATGATGACAAGGATATCATGCTTGAAATCAGAGGCGGGGCAGGTGGAGACGAAGCAAACATTTTTGCGGCTGATCTAATGAGGATGTATTTAAGGTTCGCGGAAAAACAGGGCTGGAAAACCGAGCTTATCAGCCAGTCAGAGCATGGAACAGGCGGGATAAGCGAAGCTGTGATTTCTATGCAGGGAGATGCTGTTTATAGCCGCCTGAAATACGAGTCAGGGGTTCACAGGGTGCAAAGAGTTCCTGTAACGGAATCACAGGGCAGGGTCCATACAAGCACCGCTACCGTAGCTGTTATGCCGGAAGTCGAGGACGTGGAAATTGATATAAAACCGGAAGACCTGGAAATTACAACCGCAAGAGCAGGCGGTGCAGGAGGCCAGAACGTCAATAAGGTTGAAACCGCTGTAAGGATAGTCCATAAGCCTTCAGGACTGATGGTTCACTGTACAGAAGAGAGAAGCCAGCTCCAAAACCGCGAAAGAGCACTGAACCTTTTAAAGACAAAGCTTTATGATATTGAAATCCAGAAGCAAATGCAGGAAATCACTGACCTGAGACGCTCCCAGGTGGGAACAGGCGACAGGAGCGAAAGGATCCGCACTTATAACTTCCCGCAGGGAAGGTGTACTGACCACAGGATCGGGCAGAATTTCAACGTGTGGACAGTAATTGAAGGCGATATTGAAGACCTTATAGAACAGCTCGTACAGGCAGACCAGAAAGCCAAGATTGAAAAACTCGCTGAGTCTGCCACTTAATCTTTGCTTATCCGGTTTTAAAGACTAAACTTTTCTAAACTTTATTTTATAACCTGGAATTTCTATTATTACAGGATTTTGATATTAATTTTTTATACGAACCGGAAGAAAGCATCAATCATCCTGTTAATTGTGCCGTCAAGCTTTTCAAATTGCCCGACATGCCCGACCAGGTTACCGTGCCTGTCAGTCTTTATATTTCCGTTCTCGTCATATTCGATGTTGTAACCTGTAGATACTGACTTTACATTTGATTCCAGCAGTGATTTTAACTCACCGTCGTCAACTTTACCGTTATGGTTTGTATCAGTCCAGGTTTGCAGTTTTTCATAAACATCGTCTTGAGCATCAATTTTGCCGTCATTGTTTGAATCGTATTTGGCCAGCTCCAGGAATCCGTTTTCTTCGCCGTTCTGGTCGCCGAAAAGTTCCTTGCCGGAATCTATTTGCCCGTTGCCGTCTTTGTCAAGGACTAAGAAAGCATCATCGCTTCCTGCCTGTGTCCAGCCTGTACGGTCAATTTTTCCGTCTGCGTCAAGGTCAAAATTAACACCGTCTTTATATGATGTTAGTTCAATGCCGTTACCTTTGAGGTCAAGGATTAACGGTGAACCTCTTCTTATTATAGTTGTGTTTACGTCATACTCAACACCGTTATAAATAATTTTTCCACCGGTCATTTCTTCAGAGGTATTAGTTTGAGAATCTCCCTTTAAATTTTCAATAATTTTAAAATTACTAAGCTCTTGTTTTTGTGAACCATCTGTGCCTATAACCTTATTTAAGTCATTGTCTTCAAAAGACCCAATAATTTTACCGGACTCGGAAATAATATATGCGGTCTTGTTCACATTTAAAAGCTTCTTATCCTCTTCTGAGAGTTTTTTCAGAAGCTCATCAAGTATTTTATTATTGGTTTTATCGCCTCTATTACTGTTACCGGCAAACTGGGCAATATTATCACCAAGTGTTTTTCCGTGTCCTACTCCACCTACTATAAAGACTTCTTCAGGTTCTTTAGGCTGCAGGTTATTGAAAATATTAATAATTTGAATAAGGTTAAAAATATTATTAAAGCCCGTAGGCTGGTTATTAACCGAGAAATTGTTTATTATATTTAAATTAAAATTTGTAGGGTTGAAAAAATTGTTATTTGATACTTGTGGAAAACTTCTACTCATTTGGGACAACATAGAATTGTTCAAAAAACTGGGGAATAATTCTGTTATAAATGAACCTAAAAAACTATTAAAGTAACTATTCGGAGCATAACTCGCCAGGGAACTGTAACCCTGTTGATTATAAAAAGAGTTGCCCCATAAATTCGCATTGCTAAATCCGATCATTTTTTATTCTCCTCCAATGTATGAAAATTTTAAATCGCCTCTAAGTATATAAAAAAGATATAATTCGTATAAATGACAGTAAGCATAAAATAATTTACATTTTTTAACAATTAAAAAATGGCGTAACAGGTCAGCCCCCCTATCTTGAATGTAAAGAAACTTTCTGCTTTATGTGCGAAAGTATATTATGTGC